>JAYUQN010001059.1:0-6530 GCA_043756725.1 Saprospiraceae bacterium | reverse complement strand
GTACGAAACGTTAAGCTACTTCGGATGTACTCCCCCTTTGGGGGTCGGGGGGGATGCACGGCTTTTTCGATTGCTAAAATAGAACTTAACAGCCCTTCTGGGGGTCGGGGGGGCGCACGGCTTTTTCGAGAGTCAAAGTAGTTGCGAAATCTTATCCTTAGCATCATTCAAAATCCTTAGCATCCTAATTCAAATTATTAAATCATTTTCCGAATATCCTTCAAATCCTCCCGATTTTTAGCCAAAACCGAATACGACATAATCAAAGTATCCCGCTCGGCAGCCGATAAACCATCGGTATCCTCAATTTTTTCCGCATCAAAACCCGCTTTGTGCAACAGCGCAACCCAATTAATCAACTCCGCCGTAGCGGGATTTTTACGCAAACGGGCAGTTTTACCACCTCTTATTTCTTCAAAATGAGCAATCAAGGCTTTTAGCCCTCCCTCAGTATAACCGCCTATTTTTGATGAAACAATACGCAATAAAGTGGCTGCATCTGGAAACGGAATATTGTAATACACCACCCGCCGTAAAAAAGCATCGGGCAGATTTTTTTCAGAATTGGAAGTCATCACGATAATCGGGCGATTTTCGGGCGAAGCGGTGTAAACCCTCCCAATTTCAGGCACTTCAAAGCGCAAATCTTCGATAGCTGCCAGAATATCGTTCGGCAAATCTCGAGGGGCTTTGTCTATTTCATCGAGTAAAACAACGGCTTTTGCATCCGTCCGAATTGCCACGCCTAAGCCGTGATAGCGGATAAAACGTTTTTCCACTTCTTCAGGTGTTAAAGGGTCGGTTTTCGTTTGGGCAAATTGAAAATGCGCCAAAGCATCGTAGCGGTAGAACAAATCTTTCGCTTGCGAGCTGGTTTGAGCATTGAAAATCAAGGGTTTACCCAATTTGAAAAAATGGGCGATGTGGTAGGCTAATTGCGTTTTGCCTGTGCCGGGTTCACCCGTTAAAAGCAAGGGTTGCCCCAATTGCAGAGCAACATTGACCGCACTCATCAAGCCTTTTGAGGGGACATAGAGGTTGGGGTCATTCAGTTTATCGTTAAAGGCAATTGTGGGTAAATCTGCCTGTTGTGCTTTGTCGTGATAGAGATGAAAATTAGACATGGTTATTTTGTTTTATTTTTTGTAACTGTTTAGCGGCACACGAATTTCACGAATTACTACACGAATTTCACGAATTTAGATGTGGACAACACGCAGACGACATCTAAATTCGTGCAATTCGTGTGTAATTCGTGCAATTCGTGTGAAGACCTTAGTAATTGCTATTTTTTATTCCTAAAATATTTAACAACTTTTTCCTGCACAGGCTCAATATCTTTCATGTGAAAACGAGGTTCATCGTCCATCACAAGACGGTCATTGGGGTCAAGCGTTTGACTCAAAGCGTTGATGACTCTTCGAGCATCGTTGGGATTATGAACCCCCAAATTTGTTAGCCACGCTTCAATATGCGTCTCTTTTATAGGCACTAATTCTTTGAAAATAGCGGTATCGTTTTTTTGACAAAATGCCTCCAAACGCTCAATAATGGTGCGTTGTGCCGCTTTTACCTTTGTTTCATCGTGCAGATGACGGATATCGATGACAAAAAGGAAGATAAAAGTCGGTACATCGGGATGGGCGGTTTGAAACGTATCAATCATCCATTGGAGGTATTCGAGGATTTCACCTTCATCGGCTTCCCATTTATCTTCCGTAATTCTGAAAACGGTGAGGATGTGCGTGTACAACAACTTCGGAATGCCCGTTTCAATAAAAAGCTCAAAACTTTGGGTATTGGCGTGTTTGAAACGGTCCTGCACATATTCTTTAAACTTCATTTTACTGGTAGCCACATCCGCAGCGACTAAGGGAAGTGGCTCAATTTTGATGCGTCTGGAAGTAGAGTGAGTATCTTCTTCAAAAGGATAATGCACCGATTTGTCCAATTCGAGGGATTCGGCTTCTATGATTTCATAAGCGATGCGGGAAGCCAAACTGTGCGGCATTTCAGTTGGGCAAGCACTCAAAAAATAGAATTGAAAAGGCGTTTTGGCTTGTTTTTTATCCTCAAAACTGCGTTTAAATTTGCGAATTGGTACAATTCTATCGCTGTTGACCATTTGCAATAAGCCCAAATCAGCGTCTTTGTCAATATTGAGAGCATACAGAATTTTATCCAAAAGGGAGACTTCTCCGCCTTGTTGCCATGCGCTTAAATACGACAAAATACTGTTGGTAATGTTGGCAAATTGTTGCTCTCTATCGGCTTGCGAGATGGTGTTTTTATCAATTTGGTTGGTCAAATCAGCTAATCGACTGCTTAAATGGGTAATGTCGTTTTTAGACACATTTTCACCTTCCGACAGCGCATCGTAAAACATTTGCAAAGCCGCTTTCAGTTGTGCATTGCGAACCAAATCTCGTATTTTTTCTTTTGGGTTATTCATGCCTTGTTTAAAGTGCTGTTTCAAAAAAAGTTAAGTTTGACAAAGTTAAACAAAATATTTAATTGCTCTCCAATTACTGAAAAAATCTATGTTTTATAGGTATTCTCCTACCCAGCTTGCACATTATCTTAACCCAAAGAACGAGGGTGCGTTAGTGAGTGTATTTCGCCCGACACTTACTATTAGTCGCTCTCCAAAAGATGATACCTATCTAATAGACCCCCTCAGTAAAAAAGCAAAACCGCCTTGAAAATTCAATTTTTCAAGGCGGTTTGGTATTAAATTTAAATTAGGTCTATTCAAGCGGTTTAGATGTTTCAACCACTTCCTCGATATAGCTGTTTAAATCCTTTTCAATAATAATCCGCTTAGGTTGCGGGATGCTGTTGAGAATATCTAAGGCTTTGTCAAATTGTTTAAACAATTGCTTATTTGAAGGTTCAGCCACCCAAAAATCAAATCTTTTATTGTCAAGGTTGTTGTCTATGCCTAATTGCACCATTTCACCAAACCATTGAACAGCTTTGCGTTGTATGGAATCTGATTTGACCAAATCAAAACTCAAAGCTTTGGCATAATTTGTTGTACCATTTTGCCAACGAATATCGAAATTAGCCGTTACCCGCCCGTTTGAAAGGGCTACATTTTTTTGAAACATAGGCAGCTTACCCGTTGCTTTTATGCCTTCTGTAAATTTTCGGACTAAATAATCATCGTCTTTACGGTCAAATATTGAAGGGTCATTGTAGTAGGAAAAGTATTGATTTGTAAAATGGTTTATTATTTTCTCAATCCCTTCTGTTTCATAAACGCCTACTTTGAAATCTGAAAAAAAGAAGCTGTTCGCATCCGCTAAGAAAAACTCTTTTTCAATGAAATTTTCAGCAGTGGTTTTAAGAATCAAATCTTTATCCGATAATTTATGAGCCTTTGATTGAATAGCCGACAAATACCGTTTTGTATCTTGCAAATCAATATCGGGATACAAAGCGGATAAACGGGCTAAACTTTTAGGAAATGAAAACAAAACCTTGTTATCCTCCAAGAAAATGAACAAAATACCAATATTCACCTGTTCATCAAGGACAGATGAAGGGCGATATTTAAGCAAGCTGTATTTGAAAATTTTATTCATTTCTTAATTCAGTAATTTATCCAATAAGGCTATAAATTTTGATTCATTCTTTTTAACCTCTGCAAGATACGAAACAATAGTGCCAATGTCAAGCGGTTCATACTCATATTCGGTTAATTGTTCCGCATAGTTATACAATATTTGAGGGTTCAAAGTTCGCAAATTCTCTATAAAGTCGTCAAAAGTGACCTTATTTTTTTTGCCAAGCTGCCAAAGGTATTGCCTAAACAAATGCCCACCCCTCTTATCTTTTATGAAATAATCCCATTGATTTTGATTTAAATAGGTATCAAAAGGCTTTGAAATACTCATACTCAATTCATGGTCAATGACATAAATATCTTTATTTTTCGTAATGATATTAGGCTTTTCAAGCTGTCTATCGGTGTTCAATATCAGCACATCGAAGGCAAAAATATTGCTAATTTCCCAAATATCATACGTGTTTAACGAGGGTGTTTCCACGAGGATTGGCTTAACAAGGATTTTAAAGACAATGGTAAACCCATTCGTTTTGACCATCCCACAGAGCTATTAGCCTATTTTGCTAAAAATTTTAAAATCAAAGCCTGATGGAGATAGTACAAATCAACATCCCTGATATTCCCGCTTGGAAATCCGTTTTCAAAGCGGAAGTGCCTACTTCTACCTTGCAATCAATCACTGATTTTGTTCAAAAACATTGGGTATGGTTTACAGGTGGCGCAATCATACTCGCTGTTATTATTGTAATCGCATTGTCTAATCAAAATAAACCCAAAGAGAAGAAAGAGGAAAAAGAAACGCCACCACCACCAAAACCCATTTCAAATAATCCTCAAAATTCATATAGAAATGTCTGAGAACAAATTTTATTTAACAATAGAAGCCATGAGGTCACGGACAGTGCAATATTCTGTCATTACCGTTTGTTTGATAATCTTGATGTGGTTTGTCAAAAAATGGTTCATATCGCCCAAATGCACCATAGACGACAAGCCAAAACTACCCCCTCAGTAAAAGCATTAAAATCGCATAAAAGGCTTTCCGAACATCCCGTTTGGAGAGCCTTTTTTATTTTAGGATATTTTTATTGAATATGTTCTTTGAACTTGAAAAATAGGAGAGAAGGATTGAATGAGGCTGAAAAAAAATACAAAGTGCAAACCGTGGTGCAAACCGCAAAAAGAAAAGCGATTACGCTTAATACGTAATCGCTTGAAAATGAATGATTTAAGAAGTGCTCCCGACAGGGCTTGAACCTGTGACCCCCTGATTATGAGTCAGGTGCTACTAACCAACTGAGCTACAGGAGCGAAAACAGGGGTAATGAGTGATAGGTAATGGGTAATTTTTTAACGCAAACTATTACCTATTACCCATCACTCATTACCCATGTTTTAAAAAGCGCTGCAAAAGTATATATTTCTAAAACACTTTGCAAGTATTTTCGGTTTATTATTTATTTTAGTGAGGGCGTAAAATTAACGTGTCAGCGCAATGCGCGGTAAAGAGTGGTTTGTTTTTGTTTTTTGAAAAAAAACAAAAACAAACCCTTTTGTGAATTAAATTTAACAATAAAAATCATGTGGATAGAAAAAGACAATGCTTTGCAGCAAACTTTCAAGTTCAAAAATTTCACCCAAGCGTTCGCTTTTATGACCGAAGTGGCTTTTGCGGCTGAAAAAATGAACCATCATCCCAATTGGTCGAATGTGTACAACTCTGTGGACATGCGGCTCAATACGCACGATGCGGGCAATACAGTCACTGAAAAAGACCATAAATTGGCGAAGGCGGTGGATAAGATTTTTGAAAAATATGTGTTATAACTTGAATTAGGATTTTTAAGATTTCAAGGATTTAATAGGATTCACGCACAATTTTGACCTATTTTTTGTCAAAATTGTGTGTGAATCCTATTAAATCCTTCTAATCCTAAAAATCCTAATTCAAGTTATAAGAATCCTAAACCGCTTGACTGACATTTTCCACTGTACTTTCACCATCGTCCGTTGTCACTTCTCCATTGTCAACTGAAACGGGTTTTTCATAAGTTTTATCATAAGCAAATACAGCTTGCGCTAAGTGAAACGCTTCATCAACGGGTTTTTTCCACCAATTGTAAGACCAAATAGATTGCACAGGCATACCCATCTTTTCCAATTCTCTTAAAGTGCGACGCTCCCACGAAGGATTGAAAACAGCGCCTTTAGACAGTTTGCCATCAATGCGGACAATGATGGGTTGTTGCTCGTCATATTTAGGAATAATAACAAGCGGAAAGGCTTGATTTTCAATTACAAAATCCGTTTTCAGATACTTTCTTTCTATAAAATGAGATAAGCCTTCTACTACTTCTTCTACAAAAACAGACGGGCGCATTGAGACCTTTTTCACATAAATGGATTTCAAGGTTTCAAAAGTGGCTTCATACTGACCTGTCCCGATACCAGCGGGAGGGGTCACTTTTTGCTTGGTTTTTTCAGCTAAAAGAATGAGATTGGCAAGTAAAAATGCGCCTTCGTGTGTGCGCTCTTGGGTGGCTTGCCGCAAATCTTCTTTTGGAATGGAATTCACCCAGTAGAGGTTTTGGGTGAAACTATTGACCAATTGCCGCAAATCGCGTTGCGAGAGGGCAACATGATCGAAATCGGTAAACGTGCCGCTTACTAAGAGCACGTCAAATTGCAAACCCGCTATTTCTTCAAGGCTGTAAATACCGAGACCATTGCGCTGCAATTGTTCAATTTTTTCCCAACCATGCAGCGCTTTTTGAACAATATTTAAAAGACTGTTATTTAAAGCGTTGCGTTGTTTTTTAGTCATACACACAACGCCAATGCGTGGAAATGTATTAAAAGGTGTGGCGTGAATTTCTTCCAATAAACGCACAATTTGGACGATTTCTGCCTCGTTTTGAAGCGTTTTTTCACTGTATTTGCCATTGATATGCACCACCGA
>JAYUQN010001058.1:0-2493 GCA_043756725.1 Saprospiraceae bacterium | reverse complement strand
CTTCAACATCTGGCTGGTGCGTGGTGCACATGGTCGTTAAAAACTTGAATTCCAAAGCACTGTCATGATATAAATATTCTAAAACATCTATAATAATGTCTTTTTTCACTGTAAAAACAGGAAAATCGTAATCAATTGTAGAAGCAATGAAACCGTCTCCAAAGCGTTGTTTCAGCTTTGTTTCAACCAAATTGTGCAACGCTTCAATGTCTGGCGTTATATATTTTAAATGTGGACTAAGGATATTTGCTTGCATGATGTAGTTGCGAATTTATTCGCAACGGGTATTACGTTAAAAAATATAGGTTCTTGTTGCGAATAAATTCGCAACTACAGTAAGCCATAACTCGCCAACAATGCCTTATACTCTGGCGAATCTCGGCGACGAATAGACTCATTTTGCGTCATTTCTTGCACCTTTATTATAGCATCCAACAATTGCTCTGGTCGGGGAGGACAGCCTGGCACATACACATCAACAGGTATAACTCGATCAATGCCTTGCAAAACCGAATAAGAATCGAAAATACCACCACTTGACGCACAGGCACCCATCGAAATCACCCATTTGGGTTCTGCCATTTGCTCATATATATGGCGTAAAACAGGACCCAATTTCTTAGCAATCGTACCCGCTACAATCAATAAGTCCGCTTGTCGGGGTGAAAAGCTTAATCGTTCCATACCGAAGCGGCTCAAATCGTAGGTAGAAGCCATTGTTGACATAAATTCGATGCCACAACAAGATGTGGCAAAGGGTAGGGGCCAGAGCGAGTTGCTACGTGCCAAACCCACAGCTTTGCTCAAAGAAGTCGCAAAAAAGCCTTCTCCTTGATAACCTGCGGGCATATTTTCAGGGCGAATATCTATTGCTGTTGTTGTCATTTTTTAAGTAGCTTCGGATTCATCCGAACCCGTTTAAACGGCTTTTCCCAAAGGGATTCCTATGGAAAGCCGTTGTATTTTTTAATAGTTGTTTTATTGAAAAAAAAACGGATAAATCCGTTAATACGAGTTCGGATAAATCCGAAGCTACGAGTTCGGATAAATCCGAAGCTACGAGTTCGGCTGAAGCCGAAGCTACGAGTTCGGCTGAAGCCGAAGCTACGAGTTCGGCTGAAGCCGAAGCTACGTTATTTATCCCAATCAAGTGCCCCTTTTTTCATAATATAAAAGAAACCCACTAAAAATATAGCGATAAAACTAAACATTTCAAGCAAACCAAACAATTTCAACGTTTTGAAATTCACTGCCCACGGATACATAAAGATAACCTCTACGTCGAACAAAACAAACAAAACCGCTACTAAAAAATATTTAATTGAAAACGGTGTCCGCGCATTGCCTTGTATTTCAATACCGCACTCAAATGTTTCACTTTTAGTCGCTGATTTCACTTTGGGCGATAACCACGGCATCAATATATTAGTTACAAACATCGTGAAACCCACGAAACCACCTGCGAGAATCATCATCACCAGAATCGGAAAATAAGTCGTTGCTCCTTGCATATTTTTTTAGTATTTTAAATTTTTCGCAAAACTAAACATTTAACCCCTTTTCAAAAAATTATAAGACCTCAAATGTACGTTTTGTTCTTTATTATTTTTTATACAGATTTTTTATAAGATGAAATTAAGCCAAAATACTGAGGGGGGTATTTGTGTAATGCTTGTAACCATTTGATAGTCAATATTTTATATTCTAAACATTCCCCGATTTGTTTTGTTTAGATTTGTTCTAAATTTTGATTTTAAATTGAATTAGGATTTTTAGGATTAGAGGGATTTAATAGGATTCACACACGATTTGGACAGCATTTTTGTCTCCAAAGGAGTCCTTTGGACAAAACATTGTGTGAATCCTATTAAATCTTTCTAATCTTAAAAATCCTAATTCAAGTTTTAAAACAAATATTGTAATTTTGCCTTATTTTTTAAAAACAGCTAACGTAGCTTCGGCTTTAGCCGAATTCGTCTAAACGCCTTTAGGCGTTGGGAATAATATAATCTCAACGCCTAAAGGCATTCAGACGGGTTCGGCTGAAGCCGAAGCGACACCCATTCATTTTATGATACAAACAGATATTTTAATAATTGGCGCCGGTCCCGTCGGTCTTTTCACCGTTTTTGAAGCCGGTTTATTGAAAATGAAATGCCATTTGGTGGATGCCTTGCCCCAAACAGGCGGTCAATTGACTGAAATATATCCTAAAAAACCCATTTATGACATCCCTGGATACCCCTCAGTGTTGGCGGGTGATTTGGTGAAAAACTTGATGCAACAGATAGAACCTTTCAAACCCACTTTCACACTCGGTGAAAGGGCTGAAAATTTTAAAAAATTGGACGATGGCACATTCGAACTTACAACAAATCGCGGAACAAAAATCGCTGCGCGTGCTGTCTGCATCGCAGGCGGCTTGGGTTCGTTCGAGCCGCGCAAACCCCCCATTGGAAACATTTCCGATTTTGAAGACAGAGGTGTGGAATA
>JAYUQN010001057.1:0-2493 GCA_043756725.1 Saprospiraceae bacterium | reverse complement strand
ACGGTACAGGAAGTTGCGTTGAGACCATTTCGTTTCAAGGTATTGATATTGCCTCTCAAATCGTAGGTCAATTTTTCCATGTACTTGTTTTGGTCATTTGTTCTCGCTTCTGCGGTATTGATTTCAGCATAATTGGCTTCTGTCATGCGGTTAAGAAAATCGTATTGAAAGGTATAGGCTTGTTTTTCACGACCCCGCACTTGCCAAATCGCTTGTGAAATATTGCCGTTATACCCTTTTATTAGAATTAAGATAGAAGGATAAAAAGATATTAAAGATGAACGAGCGAAGTTTTGAGCAACATCCTTAATATCTTTTTTTCCTTCTATCTTAATTCTAATAAAAACACCCCCTCAATACCTTGATATTGAGGGGGTTATTAATGAAATACCTTCGTTCTTCAGCTTGGCACCGTGCAAGACACCGCTTTCGCTAAAGTCTTGCACTAACGCTCGCTTTTTTCAGAAGACTTGGGCGCAACGGTAATATCTTGGATTTTTTTTAAAAGATTAAGAGCCTCTCTTTTAGAATATAAACTGAATAAACCTCTTTTTCTATTTGCTAAGTGAGTTAAAATATTTTCTATTGCTAACACATCATTTTCTAAATAATAATATGCTTCTCCTATTCTAAAATAGCAATCATTTTTTAAACTAACTGCCCATTTTAGCCCTTCTTGAGTAAGTTCAAAAGCTATTTTATTATCATCTAATTCTAAAATTTTTTTCCAAATAAAAATTGCTTCATCTTCTCTATCCAAGGCATACAAAGCACCACCATAATCCCATAAAACTAATGGCGATAAAGGATTCATTGAATATGCTATTTCAGCATACTTTAATGATTCTGTATAGTCTTTTAATTCATAAGTAACTGAACTAAGCGAGGTATAAAACCAATAGCTATCAAGATTGTCTGTTAAAAGGATCTCTAATACTTTTTTAGCGTTAGCCCAATCTTTATTTATAAAGAATTTATTATATTCTTTTAATGAAATTTGATTCATGTTTTATGTGATATTTTTTTTATTTAGACAATAACTAACTGTTTTACGGCTTTTTCTTTTTCTTACTCTTAGTCTTTTTATACCTTTCGTCTGCTGCTTTTTGTTCACAGCTCGCCCCCCCTCTTCCACTACCCACAAATTTCAACCAATGAACGGGGCTGCTCGTAAGGATTTGTAAATCCGACACGGCTATTTTGCAGGTCTCTCCAAAGGAGTCCTATGGACTGACCTGCGTGTCCTATCTCATTCAACACAAATTTACTAATAAAAACACCCCTCAGTATCACAGCCGCTTTTTTGGCTGAATACTGAGGGGTTGCCGTATTAGATAGGACTCGCAGGTCGGAGACCTGCCAAATAACCGTGTCGGTTTTTCAAAACCTAACGAGCAGCCCCGTTCTTTGCTTGAAGATGGGGGGCGAGCAGGTCGGAGACCTGCCAAATAACCGTGTCGGTTTTTCAAAACCTAACGAGCAGCCCGTTCTTTGCTTGAAGATGGGGGGCGAGCTGGAACAACTCCCGTTCACTTTTTTGAACACCCCTGCAGAACGGTTAAAATACTCCTTCAGCATATCCGCTATTTAATAATATAATTGCATTTTGCGTAGCCAATTTATAGTATTTTCCACTATATTTTTTCAGAAATTTATTTTTAAATTCTTTAAAAAAAATCTCCACAAAACTTAAAAACAGTTCATCTTTTTTCAATAATTGTTCTTTTTGATAATATGATGTCTTAACATATATTCTTGAAGGCTTCAAAAGAACCTTATTTTCTAAAACTACGGGAAATGATATTTCAATAGCACTACTATTTAATACATCTAAATAGTGATAATGATAATTTTCAACAAAACCATATTTAAGCTCAAAGCCATGAGTCGTAATATAAATCTGGTATTGTTGGAATAAATCTTCTACTTTTTCAATGTTTCTACTATCAAAATCCACTATTTTTCCTTTAATTACTAAGTAACCATTCTCTTTGAACCAAAAAAACATACTTGGCAAATCTTCAATTGTTGAATAAAATATAATTTGTTTTGACATTGTTATCAATATTTTTGTTATCGTTAATTATTATATGGTTTAAAATCTGGTGCAGTACCAGTTGCATCTTTAATATCTTTAATTGCCTTTCTTTCACGTGATACTGGAGTTCCATTTTTATTTTGCTTACCAACTTGAATTTGTTTTGTTTGACCCGTTGAAGTATTTGTTCCTTGCACATCAACATATCTTTTACCTTTTTGTCCATTAGGTGTTGATACAGGCACTTCCCTATCAATTTTGTCATAGCCTTGATTTTTTAAATCTTTTGCAGCTTCTTCTACACCGTCTTGGTGGGCTTGACCTCCTTTTTTTCCATTAGGATTAGGGGGGGAAGAATTAGCTTTTGCTTGACTATTCGCCAAATTTTTTACAGCATTTTGATTTATCCAAATTCCACCCGCTGCTACAACACCTCCTGCTACAGCGGCAGGAAC
>JAYUQN010001056.1:0-2495 GCA_043756725.1 Saprospiraceae bacterium | reverse complement strand
ATAATGGTTTGAGGCGTCCACATTTCTTCATGCACTTCTTCGCTGAAAAGGCGTTTTGTTAAACCCTCGCCATATTTACCACTGTTCATTTGCATAATGAGCCACTTTGAAATATCGGTCAAATTGCTATAAATACCGCCTGCTGCATTAGCCGTTTCACTCCAATCAATTCTGATAGGTTCTACTTTACCGTTTACGGGTGCATGAGGGTCAATGACATTCGATTTATCCTTTACTCTTGACAAAGAAGCCGCACTTTTGTTCATATTCAAAGGCTTCATAATGCGGTTTTCGATGAAATCCTCCCAACTCATGCCTGAGGCACGCGCAACAATTTCACCCGCCACGATGTAGAGATTGTTGTCATAATCGTATTTTGTTCTGAAACTGGAGACGGGTTTCAAATACCTCAAATTGTGAATAATATCTTTTTTGGTGAAATTACTGGAGTCGGGCCACATCATCAAATCACCCGCTCCTAAGCCCAACCCGCTTCGGTGAGTCAATAAATCTTTGATGTTAAACTCCTCAGTCACATAAGGATTATACATTTTAAATTCGGGAATATAATCCGTTACCTTATCTTCCCACTTAATTTTGCCTTCATCCACAAGTATACCTAAAGCAGCAGCAGTAAACGCTTTACTGTTGGAAGCGATGCCAAACAAGGTGTTTTCATCCACTTTCAATTTTGTTTTCAAAGACCGCACACCATAGCCTTTGGCGTGAATGATTTTGTCGTCTTTTATAATAGCAACGGCTATGCCCGGCACATCAAACGTTTTTAACACTTTTTCAACCAAAGTATCAATTTGGAGGGCTGAAATAGCTTGTCCACAAAGGGTATTGAGGGTGAAAAATAGGAAAACGAAGGAAGTTAAAACTGTTTTTCTCATTTTAAAATAGGTTTATGTAGCTTCGGCTTCAGCAGAACTCGTTTAAACGGCTTTAGCCGTTACAACGCCTAAAGGCGTTTATACGGGTTCGGCTGAAGCCGAAGCTACGTGTGAAAACAAAGATAAACACCCCCTCAGTATTTAGGCGTTTTATAGCCCTTTTTTTAAGATATTTTCGATAAAATAATACGTGAAACAAATATGTTTAAAAAACAAAATTATGTTTTAGCTTTGCGCATCAATCTTTTCTACGAACCATTAAAATTAAAGCAATATGGAGAACGCACACCTTATTCCGTTTGAAGGTAAAGAAATTAGGAAAGAATGGCATAACGAGCAATGGTATTTTTCTGTTGTTGATGTCATTGAAGCTTTAACAGGACGTACTGATTATTGGTACGTTCTAAAAAATCGGGAATCTCAACTTCTTTCAATTTGCAAGAAGTTCAAATTCGTTGCCCCCGATGGCAAAATGCGTCCTACTGACTGTGCTAACACAGAAGGTATTTTAAGGATAGTCATGTCCGTCCCCTCGCCAAAGGCAGAGCCGTTAAAATTGTGGCTGGCTGAACGCAAAAGGCACTTTTGGTCTAACACCCACAGAGCATAAAGACCTAAAAGGCTTAACCAAACCGAGTCAAAATTTACGGGATCACATGACGGATTTAGAGTTAATTTTAACCTCTTTGGGCGAAGCTGTTACCCGCACCGTTGCCATTGAACAAGACGCTCAAGGCTTTGACGAAAACAAAGGGGCTGCCATAAAAGGCGGTCAAGCGGGTGGTCAAGCAAGGCGAAATGTTGAGAAAATAACGGGTAAAAAAGTGGTGTCGAGTGAGAATTATTTGAAAAATCAAAAAGGAGCTGATGCATTATCCAAAAATACCAAAACGGAAGAATAGACAAATTTGTATTTCCAATAAAATACCTTAATTTTGAAACTAAAACTTAAATTTTTAAAAGAAATAAAAATGGTTGCAGAACATTTATCGATTTTTGATGAATTGGCTTATTTTTTGGCAAGCCTTTCACCCAAAAAAGTACTAACTTATAAGGTTTCCCCAAAAGCCCAAGAACGGGTCAATTTCTTAATTCACAAAAACAAAGAGTTAGGATTGAACGTTTCAGAGAATGCTGAAATGGAACGTTATATGGTTGTTGAACATATTGTTCAACTTGCCAAAGCAAAAGCTATTCAGAAACTTAATACTCAAACAAAATGAGTTATATTGCCAAGAATACACGCCGATTTGTTATTGCGCGTGCAGGAAATCGGTGCGAATATTGCCGTGTGTTGGATTATTTGGTGGGCTTTGAGTATCATATCGAACACATTATAGGTGTACAACACGGTGGCATAGATGCACTTTTCAATCTCGCCTATGCTTGTGCTTATTGTAATTGGAAGAAAGGTCCAAATATCAGTACAATCTTGTATTTATACATGAAACGGGGTAAAATGCCGATAATTTAACGGCAAAATGATGCAAAGACGTTGCCGTGCAACGTCTCTACATTGGCAAAATACCCCAAAATGCTATAAAAAAATGACGTAGAGACGTTGCACTGCAACGTCTTTGCTTTTCGGGATTTTACCCC
>JAYUQN010001055.1:0-6537 GCA_043756725.1 Saprospiraceae bacterium | reverse complement strand
TAATCTATTTTTTCAATTTTTTTGACCACAACTAAGACGTTGCAGTGCAACGTCTCTACGAAAATCTCGTGTATATTCTACATTAGAAATTGCTGTGTATCGTCATCGGTTTAGTAAGCGGAAATTTTTTTTTTTGAAAAAAAAAAATTTCCGCTTACTAAACCTTTATGAAAAACCTTTATGCAAGATACATTTTAATAAAAATTGACATGAAAATATACATCAAATATATGGTAAGCACACGGTGCAAAATTGTTGTGAAAGAAACCTTGAAACTCATGGGGCTTCATGCTATTGTGATAGGCTTAGGCGAAATAGAACTTATGGAAAATTTAACAACCGAAAAGCGACAGGCATTGAAAATAGCGCTGCAAGCAGTTGGATTAGATTTAGTGGATGATAAAAAAGCGGTATTAATTGAAAAAATAAAAAGCGTGATTGTAGATATGATTCATTACAACGAGGAAAGAGTGATAACAAATTTTTCCGATTTTTTAAGCAAAAAATTATTCTACGATTATACTTACATGTCCAATTTGTTTTCAGATGTGCAGGGTACAACCATCGAAAAATTCATCATCGCTCATAAAATTGAGCGGGTCAAAGAATTGATTATTTATGGCGAACTAAACTTTACCGAAATTGCGGTGAAAATGAATTATAGCAGTGTGGCTCATTTATCCAATCAATTTAAAAAAGTTACGGGCTTATCCCCTTCCCATTTTAAAAAATTAAAAAATAAAAGGCGTTCGCCTATTGAAGAAATTGGCATTAAAGATATATTGTATGCGTAAAGATACTATCCAAAAGTTTACTTACTGAGGGGTATAATTTTACGACCGTTGTAGGCGATTTCGCTTATTAAATGTGTGATTTATACAACTTAATTAAAACATTATGTAACTTTGATGTTGAAAAAAATAAGCATCTTTGCAGTACACTAAAAATCATAACTTTATATAATAATAAACTGGCAACTATCATTATAGAGAGTTGCCTTTTTTTTGTAGGGACTCCTACGGAGAGGGGCAGGGGGCGGCTTAAACAGTCATTTCACAAAAAAACCTAAGAATTATGTAAGTAATATCAATGATTATGTAATTTTTTTGGGTTTATGTTGTGCAACTTTGTATATACCAATAAAAAAAAATTATTTGAAACTTCATATAAAATACATGGTGAGCAACCGTTGCAAAATGGCGGTCAAAGAGGTATTGAAACAACTGGGGTTGCATTTCATCGTAGTTGATTTAGGCGAAGTGGAGATTATGGAAACCCTATCGGTAGAACAACTCATACAATTAAAAATAAAGCTACTTGATACAGGACTTGAATTGATGGACGATAAAAAAGGGATATTGATTGAAAAAATCAAAAATGCCATTGTCAAAATGATTCATCACAACGATGAAATGATTAAAATGAATTTTTCAGATTATTTAAGTGAAAAATTAAGCCACGATTACTCCTACATGGCAAATTTATTTTCAGAAGTGCAAGGCACAACCATCGAGCAGTTTATCATTTTTCATAAAATTGAAAGGATAAAAGAATTGATTATTTATGGCGAATTGAACATTACAGAAATTGCATGGAAAATGAATTACAGCAGCGTCGCCCATTTATCCAATCAATTTAAAAAAAACACGGGACTGACGCCCTCTCATTTCAAACAACTGAAAGATAAAAGACGTAAACCGATAGAAGACATTGGCAATTTAGAATAAAGATATTCCTTTACGAATGACAAAAGAACAAAATATAGTTCCTAAAGCCACTTTATTCGGTCTTCCGAAAGGTGAGATAATGCACCCTTTCAACGGGAACGAAACGCCGTTTGGCACAACTGAAACGGGCTTGCGCGTCTATATGCAGGCACCTATGGCAATCGCTTTTTTCAAAGGCAAGGATTATATCGTGGAATTTGCCAACGATTTTTATTTACAAATACTTCAAAGAGAGAGAGACATTATAGGTAAACCACTCTTTGATTCCTTTCCAGAACTCAAAACTCAGGGGTTTAAGAACCTTATTGATAATGTAGTGGACAGTGGAAAACCTTATCATATCTATGAACATGAAGTGTACCTATTAAAGAAGGAAAAAAAAGAACAACGTTTTTTTAATTGTCTTTACCAACCCTTGCGGGAACAAGAGAAAACAAATATAGGAATATTTGTCGTATTGACAGATGTAACAGAGCAAGTGACTACCCAACAAACAAACAAACAAAATCAGAAAAAAAGGGCAGCCGAGTTAATCATTGCCAACAAAGAACTTGTCTTTCAAAACGATGAAAAAGAAAAAAGAGCAGCGGAGTTAATTATTGCCAACAAAGAACTTGTCTTTCAAAACAATGAAAAAGAAAAAAGAGCAGCGGAGTTAATTATTGCGAATAAAGAACTGGCATTTCAAAGCAATGAAAAAGAAAAAAGGGCAGCCGAGTTAATCATTGCCAACAAAGAACTTATCTTTCAAAACGATGAAAAAGAAAAAAGAGCAGCCGAGTTAATCATTGCCAACAAAGAACTTGTCTTTCAAAACGATGAAAAAGAAAAAAGAGCAGCCGAGTTAATTATTGCGAATAAAGAACTGGCATTTCAAAGCAATGAAAAAGAAAAAAGAGCAGCGGAATTAAGTATTGCCAACAAAGAACTTGTCTTTCAAAACGATGAAAAAGAAAAAAGAGCAGCGGAGTTGATTATTGCTGATAAAGAACTGGACTTTCAAAACAAAGAGAAAGAAAAAAGGATAATTGCAAATAAACAGCTTGAAACGTTCAGCAATACTGCAAAATTGGCTTCTCAATATGCCCGCAGTCTTATTGAAGCCAGTCTCGACCCTTTAATAACTATCAACACTGAGGGGGTCATTACAGATATGAATCAAGCCACTGTTGATATTTTAGGTATGACGCGGGAAGCCCTCACAGGCACCGACTTCTTCAATTATTTTAGAGATATACAAAAAGCAAAAGAAGTGCATGCCGAAATTTTTGTAAAAGGATTTGTGATAGATTATCCGCTCTCTATCATTGATGGCAAAGTATCGGATGTCTTATTCAACGGTTCCGTTTATAAAGATGAAAAAGGCAATGTTCTCGGCGCTGTTTTAATGGCACGGGATATTACCCAACAAAATAAAATAGAAAAAGAATTGTTGGAAGCAAAAATAGCGGCTGAAATGGCAGCCATTATTGCAGAAGTGGCGCAAAACAAAGCGGAAAGTGCTACCCGTATTGCCGAAGACGCTGTGAAAGCCAAACAGCAATTTCTCTCAAACATGAGCCACGAAATTCGGACGCCCATGAATGCCATTATCGGCTTTACCAAAGTGATGTTGAAAACAGACTTGTCGGCAAAACAGAAAGAATATTTATCGGCAATAAAAATGAGCGGCGATTCCCTCATTGTTCTTATTAATGATATTCTCGATTTGGCGAAAGTGGATGCGGGTAAAATGACGTTTGAGAAAATTCCTTTCAAACTGGCTTCTTCCATCTCCGCTATGCTGCATTTGTTTGAAACGAAAATCCAAGAAAAGAATTTGACCTTAATTAAAGAATATGACCAAAGAATTCCGCCTGTCTTATTGGGTGACCCTGTGCGGTTGCATCAAATTATTTTGAACCTTGTCAGCAATGCCGTAAAATTTACAACCAAAGGCAATATTACCGTAAACGTTCGCTTATTGAAACAAGATGATGAAAAAGTCACGATTGAATTTGCCATTACAGATACAGGCATTGGTATTGAGAATGATAAAATGCAAACTATTTTTGAAAACTTTCAGCAGGCTTCCAGTAAAACGGCAAGGCAGTTTGGCGGAACAGGTTTAGGGCTTGCTATTGTGAAACAATTGGTGGAACCTCAGGGCGGCATCATCACAGTAAAGAGCACTCTTGAAGAAGGTTCTACTTTTAGTTTTATCTTAGATTTTCATAAAACTAAGGAGGAGGCAGAATTAGAAATTGATATTTTGGAAGTGGATAAGGAAATCAAAAACATCAAAGTATTGGTCGTAGAAGACATGGCTCTCAACCAATTGCTTATGAAAACACTGTTGGACGATTACGGCTTTGAACGCGACATTGCAGGCAATGGAAAAGTAGCCATTGAAAAATTAGCCCACAAAGCTTACGATATTATTTTGATGGACTTGCAAATGCCTGAAATGAATGGCTTTGAAGCGACTCAATACATTCGCAACACCTTACATTCTAAAATCCCTATCATTGCTTTAACCGCAGATGTCACAACCGTAGATTTAGCCAAATGCAAAGCCGTCGGGATGAATGATTACAT
Source organism: Saprospiraceae bacterium (assembly GCA_043756725.1). GTDB lineage: Bacteria > Bacteroidota > Bacteroidia > Chitinophagales > Saprospiraceae > JAAFJT01. The sequence goes on along the minus strand of JAYUQN010001055.1, from coordinate 2,233 downwards.
TGCCAAGCCTGTTGATGAAAAACTATTGTACAATAAAATTCTTAAATTAGTAAAAAAACCCATAACCCTAAATTACCATGAAGAGAGCGACACAGAAAACCAGCCTTTTAAAAAATTGAGGTACATTGATTTAAATTATTTGATGCAGCGCACAAAATCCAACCCCTTGCTTATCATGGAAATGATTACCGCTTATTTGGAGCAAACGCCTCCTTTAATCAGTGCCATGAAACAAAGTTTTGAAGATAAAAATTGGGACTTATTACACGCAGCCGTCCATAAAATAATCCCCTCCTTTTTAATAATGGGTATTGATACAGATTTTGAAAATATGGCAAAACAAATTCAAGAATATGCCCGGTCACAACAAAAGTTAGAAGGCACAATAACGGACTTAGTTTTGCAGATTGAAAACGTGTGTATGCAGGCTTGTAAAGAATTAGAAATTGAATATCACAGAATTAAAAGCACTAAGTTATGAAAAACGATACTAAAATTAAACTTTTCCTCGTAGATGACGATGCCGTATTTCTGAAATTGTTGGAAATAGAATTTCTTCAACATGCTGATTTTACTGTTGAAACTTATGCAACAGGCGAGCTGTGCGTGGCGCATTTGTCCCGCTGCCCCGATTTAATCATCTTAGATTATCACCTCGATGGCATGGATAAAAACGCCATGAATGGCATCGAAACTTTGGATAAAATCAAAAGTTTCAATTCCGATATTCCCGTCGTGATGCTTTCCTCGCAAGACAAGATTGATGTAGCCATCAATTGCATGCACCACAGAGCTACCGACTATGTCGTGAAAAGTGAAACCGCTTTTATGCGATTACAACAAATCATCACGAATATTTTTAGTTACAGAAAAATGGAGAAGACATTGAATTGGTATATGGAGAGAATGTGATGCCCTTTTCCTTCCAAATATGTAAATGATACAACTAATATAAATCAATAGTCCGTGCATTTTTTTGAAATAGTATTAAATTGGGCTTTTTTGGGAAACTACGTAAAATATTATTCCGATTTTTTAGATATAACTTTGACAAAGTTCTAACTTTGTCAAAGTTGTGCTATTTTTGTTTGTTCATACCCCCTCAGCCCCCGACCCCAAAGGGGAGTACATCCGAAGTCATTTAGCGTTTTGTACTCTTTTTTAGAAAAAGTACCGAATTCTGATTTACTTCGGATGTACTCCCCTTTGGGGTCGGGGGGCGCACAGCTTTTTCGAGTGCTAAAATAGAATTAAATACGTGTAAGGCAAACGCACAATGCTATGTGTGAATCATGTAAAATATATCCTAAATTGTGTAAGCCTTATGGATTAATATATTCGCATCTTTGCAATATAGAAAAATTGTGTCTTTAATGAATTGTTAAGTGGCAACTATCCAAACGGATAGTTGCCATTTTTTTTACCCCCCCTCTCCTCCGAAAGGAGTCCTTTGGACATAGGAGTGCCTTCGGACAGTATTCCACCATCATTTTTCACTTTTCACTATACTTTTGAACGGTAGGTTTTGTGCAAAGACAAAACGATGCCCATGCCGAAAAGAGGGACGATTTTTTATTTTTTTTTCAAAAAAAATAAAAAACCCATTTTTGTTCTTTTGCGTTTTTGCACAAAACCTACTCTATAAAGTATAAAATAAGTGTGAATGATGTAACATAATTAAAAAGTTGTGTAACACATATTAAGGACAAAGCCTACACCTTTGCATCATTAAATTAATTCATAATTAAAAACAAAGAAAATGAACAAAGAAGAAGTAAAAGGCGGCTGGAACGAGCTGAAAGGCAAGTTGAAACAAAAATTTGCAGACCTTACAGACGACGATTTAATGTATGCAGAAGGTAAAAAAGATGAAATGCTTGGCAAGCTTCAAACGAAGCTCGGCAAATCAAAAGAAGAACTGGAAAAACTGATGGCTACGCTTTAAGCCTTCCCAAGCAGCCCCGTGCCCCTAAAGGGGAGTACATGCGAAGTAGTTAAAACTGTGAGTTTTTTCAGAACTATTTTAATCAGCCCCCTGCCCCTAAAGGGGAGTACATCCGAAGTAAGTCAAATTTCGGTACTTTTTCAAAGAAAGGGTACGAAATTCTTAGCTACTTCCGATGTACTCCCCTTTAGGGGTAGGGTTGTTAAGTTCAGATTTTAGAACTCGAAAAAGCCCAAGCATCCCCCTACCCCAAAGGGGAGTACATCCGAAGTAAGTCAGAATTTGGTA
>JAYUQN010001054.1:0-6540 GCA_043756725.1 Saprospiraceae bacterium | reverse complement strand
GCACAACGCCTTGTGCCTGTGAAGATGGGCAATTCGGATAGCATGCGTGTGGGCGAGTGGGTTTTGGCAGTGGGCAATCCTTTCAATTTGGAATCTACTGTCACCGCAGGTATTATATCTGCCAAAGGGCGCAGCATCAATATTTTGGAAGACACCTACTCTATTGAGTCGTTTATACAAACAGATGCTGCTGTCAATCCAGGCAATTCTGGGGGCGCTTTAGTGAATACAAATGGCGAATTGATAGGAATTAACACTGCTATTATTACAAAATCGGGGCGATATGAAGGCTATTCGTTTGCCATACCTGTTAATTTGGCAATGAAAGTGATTCGGGATTTGATAAGCTATAAAGTGGTACAGCGGGGTTTGTTGGGTGTTGAAATCAAGGATTTATCGCCTTCGCTTGCCCGTTCAGCAGGTTATAACTCTATGAATGGTGTGTATGTCTATACAGTCAATGAAAAAAGTGCAGCAGAAGATGGGGGCATGCGTCAAGGCGATGTCATTATCGGCATTGATGGTTTGAAAATCAAAAGCAAAGCCGAATTATTAGAACAAATTGGACGGAAAAAGCCGGGCGATGTTGTCAATATTGAATTTATTAGAAGCAGTAAAAGGCTACAAGCCACCATGACTTTAAAAAATAAAAGCAATACAACAGGTTTGATGATTCCTGACAAATTTGACGGCAATTTAGATGGTTTTAAAAAAATAGGCATATCTGATGCGCGTCCTTTAACCAATCAAGAAAGCCGTAAATTGGGCATTGTGGGCATAAAAGTTATTTCAATTGATAAAGATAGCCGCATAGACCGTACCAATATGGAAATCGGTTTTGTCATTACGCATATCAATAAAAAGCGCATTGAATCCGTTGAACAAGGTGTAAAGCTTTTAGCATCTACATACGGCAAAGTGGTTTTTGAAGGTGTCTATGAAGATTTTCCAGAATCTTATTTCTATACCTTTGTGAAATAATGGGTAATAGGTAATAGGTAATGGGTAATGGGTAATAAAACGGACAATTTGCTAAATAGCGAATTGTCCGTTTTATTACCTATTACCTATTACCTATTACCCATTTACCGATTGTCATTCCTCTCTCATGCTTGTTTCAACCTTCATGGCGCGCAAAGCGGCGGGGGTAGATGCCAATAAACCAATAACAGAAACAGTGATGGCGACAATGAGAAAATCACTCCATTTCAGATCAACGGGATAACGGTCGGTTGCAAAGCCCGGTGGAAGTGGCACAAGCCCCCCCTCAGTATAAACGTGCAAAAGATAAGCGATGATGGCTAAAATGAAACCTAAAATCAAGCCCAAGCCGCAGAGCAATAAGCCCTCGTTTAGAAACACATTGCGGATCAATTTATCTGTTGCACCCATGCTTTTCAATATGGCTATATCTTTTCTTTTTTCTAAAACCATCATCCACAATGAGCCGACCATGTTGAAAGCCACCAACAAAAGTGTTAGGCAGAGAATGGCATAGCTCAACCATTTTTCAATATTCATCAATTTCAAAAAAGCTTCATCTTGACGATAACGGTCTTTCACAGTGAAATCGGACCCCATTATGTTTTGAATAACAGAAAGCGTTTTACTTGGAGACACCGTCGGATTGAGTTTGATTTCTAAAGCACTCACTTCTTCGTCAGCACCCAGCAAATCGCGGATAAAAGCTATATTGGTAAGGATATATTGATTGTCAAAATCCGTTTGGATAACGAAAGTGCCCGAAGGATAAGCGAATTGTTTATTGAAAGGCTTTTCTAAAATACCGACTTCACCCCGTTTTGGCATGTAAATACTGAGGGGGGTCATCATATTGTTTTCATAAACCCCCAGCAGATTGCGGATGCCACCGCCGAGTACCACATAGTTGTTTTCACCATCCGAGAGCTGATATTTTCCTTCGCGTACCGTAGAGTCTATGCCATTTATTTTCACAAAATTTTCATCCACGCCTTTCAAAATACCAATTTCTTGGGTTTTTTGATACTCAAAAAAAGCCGTTTCTTCTAATGTTTCAGACAAATAAGAAACACCATTCAACGCCCGTAACTGCTTGATTATCAAGGTGTCGGGGATAAAAGTTTTACCCTTAGTCGCTGTAATTTTTATATCAGGATTAAAATGACCCATCATGCCACTTATCAACTTTTCGAACCCGTTGAAAACAGACAAGACCAACACTAAAACCGCTGCTCCCAATGCCAAACCCAATACCGATATTCCACTGATGATGTTGATAGCATTGGTACTTTTTTTCGCAAAAAGATAGCGCCGTGCTATTTTAAAGGGTAGATTCATTTTTAATTTTCTTCAACAAATAATTATCAATGGCTATCTGTAAGGTATAGCCTGAATTCATCAACTCTACTAAAACTCTTTCTTTGCCTTGTATCATGACCAATTGCCCACGCAAACCGAGTAGGGGTCCTGCTGTCACTTCTACTAAGTCTCCTTTTTGAAAACCCGTTGGCTCCACAACAATTTCTATTTTTTCACCCAAAAGGCGTTTTATCAAATCAATTTGTTGTTCTGGAATGGCTAAAAGGTTATGTCCAAATTTTAGGAAACCTGCTACATATTCGGTTTCTAAAACCCGAACATATTCAGCTTTTTTGATTTTCACAAAAACGAAACTGTTGATGAGCGGCAACTCCACATGGCGAATTTTTTTGTGATATCGCCGTGTCAAGTTTCGGATGGGCAGATAAGCCGATAAACCCTTTAACGATAATTGCTTAAAGGCTAATTTTTCACTTTTGAAACGCGTTCTGACGGCAAACCAACGGGGTTCGGCTTCGGTCAGGTGATTTTCAGGTTCTTTAATCGCTGCTTTTGCTGTTGCTGTTGCCACTTTTTGTAAATTATGGTTAATAAGAATAGGATTAAAAGTAAAATTTGGGTGTAAATATATATAAAATAAAATATATGCAAAGCCATATTAACAATTTCAAAACCGCGCTAACGCTTTGGTGGCAATGGTTTCACCAATAGCCAAAGACGCCGTTGCTGCGGGAGAGGGAGCGTTGCAAACGTTGATGATATTGCCGTGTTCGAGTATCAAAAAATCATCAATCAAATTTCCTTTTGCGTCACAGGCTTGTGCGCGAACCCCTGCCCCACCCTCGGTCACATCTTCGGTTTGAATATCGGGAATCAATTTTTGCAAGGCTTTTACGAAAGCGCGTTTAGAGTAGGAACGATACATTTCATCTAAACCTTCACGCCAATATTTCACGGCTATTTTTCTGAAACCTGGATGTTGAAGGGTTGCCCAAAGCTCGCTCAAATCTACGTCTTTTCTATTATACCCTTCTCTTTTAAATGCTAAAACCGCATTGGGTCCCGCTTCGATGCCCCCGTGAATCATGCGCGTGAAATGCACACCCAGAAAAGGAAAATTGGGATTGGGAACGGGATAAATGAGGTTTTTGACCAAGTATTGTTTCTCTTTTTTCAGTTCGTAGTATTCTCCTCTGAATGGTAAAACTTGAATATCCGTATCGGGTTGTGTCATTTTAGCAACAGTATCGGCATGTAGTCCAGCACAGTTTATCAGTAGTTTTGTCTCAATATCCCCCCCCTCAGTATGTACGATGGTAGAGCCATTTGTCGTTGAAATTTTCAAGACTTTACGGTTAAAATAAAGGCTATGTCCTTGATTTTCAATAAGTTCTGCATATTTATGTGCCATAGCAGGAAAGTCAATAATGCCAGTTTGAGGCACCCATATCGCTTCTACACTCTGAACATAAGGCTCGATGGTTTTCACTTCATTTGGTGCAATTTTACGAATGCCTTGCAAACCATTTTCGATACCCCTTTTGAAAATATTGTCTAAAGCGTTTAATTCTGTTTTATCGGTTGCAACAATTATTTTACCACAAATATCGTAAGGAATATCGTGTTCTTTCACAAAAACCAAGAGTTCGTCATAACCTTTTTTACAATTGGTTGCTTTCAAGCTTCCTGGCTTGTAATAGATACCTGAATGAATGACGCCGCTGTTATTGCCTGTTTGATGCAAAGCTACGGTTTTTTCTTTTTCAATGACGGCAATTTTCAATTTAGGATTGGCTTTGGTCAATTTATAAGCAGTTGCCAGACCCACAATGCCCGCCCCGACGATGGCTATATCGTATTTCATAGGTTCGTTTTTTAGTCTTTTGACCAAATAAGCAAAGGTTTTGGATTAAACTTTTGCCAATCTAAATTTTGAGATTCGGCTTCGCTGTAAATAACGTAACGGATTTTGCGGTGAACAAATTTTTCAGTTTTCTCTATCAAATTGATTAAATAAGGTTTGTCTATATTGCCTATCAAAATCAAGTCAATCATATTACTATCAGAGCCTTTTGAAAAATCGCCAATGAGGTAAACCCTATCCACTTCGCCTAAGCGGTTGACAACTTGCTCGATGACGTGGTCAATGCCTACGTGTTTCAATAAAATATTATGAATTTCTTTGAAAAGCGGATGTTCAATATTGGCTTGAAAAATTTTTTTATTCCCCACCATTTCCGATTTGAGCATACCCGCTTGTTCAAAGCGGTTTATTTCCAAGCGGATGGCGTTGGAGGACTCGCCAAATTCACTTTCTAAACCCCTCAAATAGGCTTTTGTGTTGCTATTCAAGAAAAATTTTAAAAGCAGTTTGATGCGAGTTTTAGAGGATATTAAGGCTTCAATCATAAATACAATCAAATTTGAGTAGCAAAACTACTCAAATTCATTTCCATTTCCCTATAAAACAGGCAACTATTTTATTTTTTCTGCAAATTAGTTCGATTGTGTCACTTAGAAAACTAAGATTTGTTTTTCAGGCTTGGCACGAAAAGTGGGTGGTTTTTGATTTTGTTTGCATGAAAAATTTTCAATTTTTCATGCAAACAAAATCAAAAACCCTCTTGGGTTTTAGCAGTCATTTTATTATCTATATAGCCACATAATATATGTCCTATCAAAATATGCATCTCTTGAATGCGGGCTGTCACGTCCGAATGTACGATGATTTCAGCATCTGCTGCCCCTCTCAATATTCCACCATTTTTACCAGATAAAACAATGATTTTCAAGCCTTTACGTTGTGCTACTTGCACAGCTTTCACAATATTAGGGCTGTTGCCAGATGTTGAAATGCCGATAAAAACATCGCCTTCATTCCCCAAACCTTCAACCTGTCGGGCAAAAACATGCTCAAAACCATAATCGTTGCTGATAGCTGTCAAAGCGGAAGTATCCACCGTTAAAGCCAAAGCGGGTAGCGACCGCCTTTCCGTTTCAAACCGCCCGACAAATTCTGCAGCAATGTGTTGCGCATCTGCTGCCGAGCCGCCATTGCCTGCTAAGAGAATTTTATGCCCTCCGCGTAAGGCTATGTGGCAGATTTGGCAGGCATTTAAAATATCGGCTTCAATTGTTTTTAGTTGTTGTGCAACTTGGATGTGGTCGTTTATGATGTCTAATATTTTCATATTTTAAGGCGTATAAAACGCAAAGATAGGCATAAAAAAGTACCCCCTCAGTATCACAACCTTTTGAAGATGAAAATACTAAGAGGGCTTACCATAAAACTATTTTTTACTGGTTTTATTTTCTGGAATATCAGCCCCTTCTTCGCGCGCCTCACTGAGTGCAATAGCAATTGCCTGTTTACGGTCTGTGACTATTACATCGCTTTTGCCAGAATGCAGTTCGCCTTCTTTGAATTCGTGCATGACTTCTGCAATCTTTTCTTGAGCTTTAGAAGATGTCTTTTTAGACGCTGCTTTTTTTGTCTTTTTCATGATGATTTCTTTTAAAATGGTGAAATAATAAGGTTAATGTCCTCAAAACCGCCAACCTAAATCGGACTTTATTGACTGATTTTAGCTTGTTTGTATCAGCAAAAGATGATTAGATAACAAATTTACTGTGCTATTGTTTAATTTAGAGGGATAGCGCAAACTGGTATTTATATTTTAAAAAGCATAGGTTAATTTATCTCAATATTATTTTTATTTCACCCCTATTACCTACCTTTTTTAATGTATTTTTCATTTAAAAGCCTTTTTTTTTACGAGCGGAAAAGCCTTTAATCAATTCATATTACAGTATATATATATATATATAATTTTAATAATTAATCTTTTATGATATTTATATCCTTCAATAGCACTTTTCTGAACTCTTCATATCCTAAAAAGGGGTACTTGCATCTCTCAAAAACTTCCTACTACTTTGCAGTATAATACAAATAAGCAAAAAAAATAAACCGTGATGTAAGGCTCAACTTTAAAAAGGAATAGACATGAAAATTTTAAACAAACGTTAAACTTAATTTTTTACAAACTTCTTTTTAGGGGCTTCCAAACGTCTTTATTTTCAGACAAACATCACATCTGAATCCAACTTCAATCTTTTTTATTTATTCGATTCAAGCGCTAAGTAGTCGCATTGAAATAAACGCTGTTATTGACTAACCACGTCCTTTAGGGCGTGGGCGAAGAGTTTAGCCTTTATTTGGCTTTAGCCGCTCACTTT
>JAYUQN010001053.1:0-2505 GCA_043756725.1 Saprospiraceae bacterium | reverse complement strand
AAAAAGACATGTGGGCATCTACGCCATCGAGCTTATACTCTACAAAGCGACCTTTATCTTGACTATTTTTCTGTCTCCAGATTTTTAGATTGAGTTTCATTTATTTTATAATTAATTGAAAATGAATACTTTTTTAAATACATTTTGATTTTACAAAATCGAAAACTTCTTTAGCCCATTGGATACTGTCTTTAACATCAGCTTCTGGTGGGTCTAAATCAGGACTTGGATAGCGAAATTTCACATCTAAACCATTTAATTCAAAAGTTATTAAATCTATACTATTGAAACTATCGTCAAGGTTTTTACATAAATCTAATAATTTATCTAAGTCATGAGTTTTAGGTGCGAGTATGTTTTTATAAACAAGATATCCTTTCAATGCTTTTTCTGCGCATTGTTGTGTATGATAAATTGACGTACCATTTAATTTTGCGTTAAGTAAGACTACTGCGGATTCATAATCATTTTCAGCTTTTTGAAACCATTCTTCGTGCTTTTCCATATAACAGTATTCCTTTATGAGCAATTTCATGTTCTAAATTTGAAATATGTGCCGCTCGTTTTTTAAAAACACTTTTATTTTCTACGAGTATATCATTTGTAATACGCATATCTCGTATAGCCCATTTGCCCTTTTTGAAAGAAGACCAAGTTAGCTCAATATCATCGCCTACAACCACCATGATATCAATATCACTATCCTCATTGGGTTTACCCCAAGCATAAGAACCAAATAAATAAATAGCAATAGGCTGATAGGTTTCTACCAATCTGTTTGTTACTTCTTGTATTTTTTCTTTTGCTATCATGTTTTTCAAACTTTAAATACATTTTGATTTTACAAAATCGAAAATTTCTTTAGCATTTTCTATAGATTCTTGAACTTCAATTTCGGTCGGTTCTTCAAAAATGCCACTACCATCATCAATTGGATAACGATATTCAACGTCTAAACCATCAAGACTCAAAGCTAAATCAAGTATATTGTCAAAATCTGGGTCATACCTTTTACACAATCGAATTAATGCTATCAAATCATGTACTTTAACGAGTGGATGAGATTTATAAATCAAAAATGCTTTTAAAGCTTTTTCAGCACATTGCTGACTATGGTAAACAGAAGTTCTATACCTCTTTGCATTAAAAAGAAGCACTGCTGAGTCATAATCTTCCTCTGCACTTAAAAACCATTGTTCAAGTAAGCTCATATAATTTTTTACCTTCTTTAGTTATTTTAAACTGTAAAGATGAAGGGTGTTCAGCTTGAAGCATAAAATTTGTTTTTTTATTAATAGCGATATCCAGTGGGAAGTCATAAATATCTAAAAGTGCTCTTTTTATACCGCGTTTAAAAGCCCAATCAACAAGCGTATCATCAGAAACAACTATCATTAAATCCACATCACTATCATCATTTGGCTTGCCCCAAGCATATGAACCAAATAGATAGATGGCAACTGGATGATAGGTTTCAGCCAATCTGTTTACAGTTCTTTGGATTTTAGATTTTGGAATTTTTGCCATTTTTACACAATTTTTATAGTAAAAAACATCAAAATACTGAGGGGGTAAAATGATTGACGATTTTGGATTTATGATTGACGATTTGTTGTTAAGTGGAACAAATCGTCAATCATAAATCCAAAATCGTCAATTTATGCATAACTCCGCGTTGTCAATTTAATATTTTCAAACACCAATTCTTCTTTATTCAATACAGGTTCTGATGGGTCACCTGAAAATTCCCAAGCAGCGGCATAAGTAAATTTATCATCTTGGCGCAAAGCTTCTCCATCTTCTTGATATTCTTCACGGAAGTGACCGCCACAAGATTCATCCCGATTTAAGGCATCTATGCACATCAATTCGCCCAATTCTATAAAATCCGCAACGCGCAAGGCTTTTTCTAATTCGGGATTGTACTCTTCATTCGTGCCGGGTACAAAAACATCTTTATAAAATTCTGTCCGAAGGTCTGCAATCATACTAATGGCTTTTTTCAAACCTTCTGCATTGCGCGCCATACCGCAATATTCCCACGTGATTTTACCCAAACGACGGTGAAAACTTTCAACAGATTGGTTGCCTTTGCAATTCAATAGCTGGTCAATGCGGGCTTGGGTTGCTTTTTCAGCTTCTACAAATTCGGGGGTTTCCGTTGAAATTTTGCCCGTCCGAATATCTTTTGAAAGCGAGGTGCCGATGGTGTAAGGTAAAACAAAATAGCCATCTGCCAAACCTTGCATCAAAGCCGATGCGCCTAAACGATTCGCACCGTGGTCGCTGAAATTACATTCTCCCGTTGCAAAAAGGTTTGGAATGGTGGTTTCAAGATTATAATCCACCCAAACGCCACCCATTGTGTAATGCACAGCAGGATAAATACGCATCGGTTGTTTGTAGGGATTTTCATCTGTAATTTTAGCATACATATCAAACAGGTTAGCGTAACGCTCGCGCACTTTGTCTTCACCCATTTTTTCAAAAGCCGCTTTGAAATCC
>JAYUQN010001052.1:0-2505 GCA_043756725.1 Saprospiraceae bacterium | reverse complement strand
CACCGCGAACGCTTTTTTCACATTTATAAGTGGTTTTCAAATTCTGTTTGCCTAAGCGAATGTTGAAAAACGTGGTGGTATCTTCATTCACTTTTGTGAAAGTGAAGCGATACGTGACATCATCGCCTTGTGTGGCGGCATCGTTTTTAATATGCACTTCGTAGCGAATGTTTTCACCAAAAGACGCATAATTGGGACCACCCTGCGGCAATTGTAAGGGAATATAATTGGCAATAATGGTCACCGTTGTGGTATCATCGGGACTACGAAAAGCATACAAATCGGTATTGTCTGCTAAAGGGTCGTTAGAAATCATCGGAGCTTCTCGATGGCTCGAAGCGTCCAGATAATTGGTGTTTATCCCCAAAAAGGCAATAGCTGTGATTACTACCAGAGCTGCACAAGCCTTGATAATCAAGTGTGAATTTTTTTTCATAAGTTACAACGTAATTTTAGTAGATGAAAACAAGACTTAAAAAATAGGCAAATTGAGATTTTAGATGTATGAAATTTATTTATATTTTATTTTTTTCTTGCGTGTATTTCTACTTACGAAGAATTTAGAAAGTCGGTTTTTGAAAAATAAATATTTGTTATTTTTAAATTTAAAACAGAAAAAGCCCTTTATAAATCAATGACTTATAAAGGGCTTAATCCTAAAAAGAAAGGGAAAAAGAGACGGAATACTGAGGGGTCTATTTTAAGAACACAAAAGCAAAAAAGGAGCCTTATTCCACTTTGTCGCCTTCAATCACTTGCCCTTGTGTGTTAATTTTCACCTTCACTACTTTTTTATCATCGTTGCGGGTGAAAGTAACGTCACCCTCCATGCCCCGCTTTGGTGGGGCTGCTGTTAGCGACTTGTGCGCTCATTTTTTCTATTTTAAAGTGATAATCTTACAAAAATAGGCTTAATTTTCTAAACATGAAAGCCTTGTCCTAAAAAAAAACGCCCTCTATTAAAATCCTTAGATTTTAGTTTGAGAGCGTTTATAAAATCAAATTAGTATAAATAATGAGTTATGAGTTATGCACTCATAATTCATAACTCATAACTCATTATTTATCCCACCAAACCTTCGTTTCTTGCACATCTGCACCTTGTCGCTTCACGGCTACATCGTAGTTAGCTTTATTTAAAGTGGGTTCTGAGGTCGGATAAGCCATGCGTCTGGGTATTTGCCCGCTGGTATTGAGGGCTTTTGCAGCAGGTTTTAAAGCAGGGAAACCTGTTCTGCGCCATTCTGCCCACGCTTCGTAGCCTTGATAAAAAAGAGCGACCCATTTTTGAGTGCCAATCACTTGAAGAGCGTTGGCATCCGTATAAGCCACATCCGCACCTTTTATATAGTTGGCAAAATCGGCATCGGTGGTGTAAACGCCCCACTGTTGCATCGAAGCTTTGACAGCATTTTCATAAAGTTGTTTGGCGTTGCCTGCTGTCCAACCCAATTTTGCGGCTTCGGCTTGTGAAAACAAGAGTTGCGCGTAGGTTAAAACATTGACCGTTGCATCTTGCGCACTAATTTTTTCAGACGCTAAAGACACATCTTGCGCTTTCCAAGTCGGTGGAAAAACGCCATAAGGCACACCGTTGTATTTCAAAGAAGAAGTCGCTTTATCGGCAAAAGCAGCAATGCGGGGGTCATTGGTTTTCATCAAATAATCCACCATTGTGCTACTGACAGCATAATCTTTGCGGTTGCCTGTGACGTAGTTGTTGTATAAAGTGCTTTCATAATTGGCATCTTTCAAAAACTGATAGGTTACATTGTCGTCATTGGATGTCATAGCACCGTCTGCTAAAGCGGCGACAAATTCCGTTTTACCTTTAGCCGCATCTGCTTTTGATAAACGCAAAGCCATAATTGCCCGTAGTGAATTGGCGAATTTTTTCCATTTGCTATTGTCCCCGTGTAAAATTATATCCCCTTGTACAGGAGCACCGCCATCAAATTGCGCTTGGGCTTCTTTCAGTTCTTTAAACAAATCTGTATAAATAGCTTGTTGCGTATCATAGACAGGTGAAAAAGCGTCTTTGCCTTTCAACGCCTGAGAATACGGCACATCGCCCCAACGGTCGGTAATGTTGAGAAAGAAATAGGCTTTCAAAATGCGGGCTACGGCTATTTGATTGGCATTCGAGCCGTTCGCTGCTGCCATCACTTTGGTATCCGCATCTGTGTTGAGCTTGATAATAAAATTGAGCGTATTAAGCGGTCCTGTATAAATAGGTGAAAAATCGAAGTTCACTGTTTTATAGCGTGATTCTTCGATATAAGTGACATCGGCAAATTGTTGTGTGTAAAGCAAAGGTACAGCTTCCGTCACAATGCCTTCTCCGAAAAAGCCTGTTCCCACGCCCAAATACGTAAGGGCTTTGGTCATTAAACTGGCGGTGTTAGGTTGTGCAGGGCTGTTTGGGCTGATATTAATATCGCCGAAGTCTGTCAATTTATCGCAGGCACTTGTCATTAAAAGGGCGATAAGAAGGCTTGATTTTAT
>JAYUQN010001051.1:0-6566 GCA_043756725.1 Saprospiraceae bacterium | reverse complement strand
CGTAGAGACGTTGCACTGCAACGTCTTAGGGTTAGGTAAATTTGCCCACAACTAAGACGTTGCAGTGCAACGTCTCTACGTAAACCTCGGGTCTACGTAAACCTCGGGTAAAAATCCTTAGCTTAATGGCATTGCCCTTTGGGGTCGGGGGTTAGCATCCTTCTCCCTTCTGGGGTCGGGGGTTCAAGTTTTAAATTTTATAAAACCGTTTTGCATTTCCCCCAAAGATTTTACCCCCCTCAGTATTTGCGTGTTTTGACACATAATTTTCAACAATAGCCAACTGCTTTTCATACGTTGCCGCTACAAGGCAAACGGGCCAATCGGAGCCATACATAATTCTATCTGTACCAAAAGTTTCAAAAACCACATCAAGATAAGGCGTAAAATCGGTTTCTTTCCAGTCTTGCCAATCCGCTTCTGTGACCATGCCCGATACTTTGCAATAGACATTTTGATATTGTGAAATTGTTTTCATATCCTTCGCCCATTCTTTTATCAAACCCTTTTTGATATAAGGTTTGGCAATATGATCAATGATAAAAGGTTGGTTATCTCCGTAAGGAGTCCTTTGGACAAGAATTTTTAAAAACTGTTGTACAGCTTTAAGGTGTTTTGGAAAAACTAAAATATCGTAAGTGAAACCTTTTTCACCCAACAAACGCACCCCCTCAGTAAATTTGGGATTCAGCATAAAATCCCGCTTTTCACCTTGTAAAATGTGACGAAATCCTTTGAGTTTCGGGAATTGACTGAAATAATCGAGCCGTGATTCTAAATTTTCAGCGCGCAAATCAACCCAACCCACCACGCCTTTTATAAAATCATTTTTTTCCGTAGGAATCCCTTTGTCCAAAGGACTCCTTGCGGAGGAATGGGCAAGGTCTAATAAAAAATGTGTTTCTGTTTCAGATTGGTCAGCTTGAACGGCAATACAGCCATCGAAACCATTTTTGGATAGGATAGGGGAGAGGTCTTCGGGCATAAAATCCCGTCGAATAGCGGACATAGACCCCTCCCTAATCCAAGCATCACGGACGGGGTCGAATTGCCAAAAGTGTTGATGCGCATCAATTTTCATGTAGCTTCGGGTTTACCCGAACTCGTTTTAACGGCTTTAGCCGTGTCAGTGCTAATAATAGGTTAAAAAATATCGCTTCGTTAACGGCTGAAGCCGTTTTGACGGGTTCGGCTGAAGCCGAAGCTACATCGAAACCATCGCTTTTATAACCCCACTCGCAGGGTCGAGCCATTGATTAAAAACACTTGGCAAGCTCTCAAAATCGGCACGGTGCGTCAGCCAAGCGGATGTATCAATTTTGCCCGATTCCATTCCTTTTATAATGTTTTTGAAATCAGTTGGCAAACTGTTTCGGCTCGCCAAAAGCGTTATTTCTTTACGGTGAAATAGAGGGTCGTGAAATGTAACATCGCCCATAAATAAGCCCACAAAAACCAATTTGCCACCAAAAGACACATAATTGAAAGCGTTTTTCATCGAATCAGAATTGCCTGTGGCGTCGAAAATAATAGTAGGCAAATTGCCTTTTAATACCCCCCTTGATGCTTCCAGCTTCATCACGACTGGGCGTGACAGTATTTCAGGTGAAAACTCGTCTTTCATTTCTATTGAAAAATCCGTTTGAAACACATTCTTAGCAAAATCTAAACGCTTGGTATTGGTGTCCAAAACGGCTATCGTTGCTCCTGCTATTTTTGCAAATTGAATGACTGACAAACCAATAGGACCCGCCCCAATCACTAATACTAAGTCTTTTGCTGAAACATTCGCTCTTTGCACAGCATGCGCGCCAATGCTCAATGTTTCAACCAAAGCCAATTGTTCAAAACTCAATTTTTTAGAACGGTGCAATTTCTGCGTCGGTACTTTCAAATATTCAACCATGCCTCCATCCACGTGTACGCCCATCACTTGCAGGTTTTCACAACAATTGGATTTGCCATTTTGGCAAGGTTGGCAAGTGCCACAATTCAAGTAAGGTTCGAGTGAAACTTTATCACCAATTTTTAGAGAACTTGACGCAAGTTGGAAACTTGCGTCAAGTTGTACCCCCTCAGTAGTTGAGTTGATTTTCACAACTTCTGCCCCTAACTCATGCCCCAAAATGCGGGGATAACTGAAAAACGGTTGTTTTCCTCGAAAAGCGTGATAATCTGTACCACAAATACCGATTTTTCGGATTTTTATAAGGGCTTCATCGGGTTTCAAGTCGTCGTCCAATTCTTTTTCAGCGAATTGAAAGGAATAGGGTTTTTCTAAAATGAGTGATTTCATTTTGTCCAATTTTTAGCCACTTGTCGTTGTGTTCCTAAACCATCAATACCTAATTCGACAACATCACCCGCTTTTAAATAACGGGGTGGTTTGAAACCCAAACCAACGCCAAACGGTGTGCCTGTTGAAATGACATCGCCCGGGAGCAAGGTCATAAATTGGCTCAAATACGCAACGATAAAGGGTATTTTGAAAATCATATCATCTGTATTAGAATCTTGCAATTTTTCACCATTGACTGTAAGCCACATATTGAGATTGTGCGGATTGGGCATGTCCTCCTTCGTCACCAAATAAGGTCCTAAAGGCGCAAATGTATCATTGCTTTTGCCTTTCACCCATTGTCCACTGCGCTCTAATTGAAAAGCCCGCTCGGAATAATCGTTGTGCAAAGCATAGCCTGCCACATAATCTAAGGCTTCCGATTCTTCAATATAGCTGGCTTTTTTACCTATCACAACGGCTAATTCGACTTCCCAATCCGTTTTTTCAGAATTTCGGGGAATAATGACATTGTCATTGGGTCCACACAAAGCGGTTGTGGATTTGAAAAAAATGATAGGCTCAACGGGCAATGCCATACCTGATTCGGCAGCGTGTTTGGCATAGTTGAGACCAACGCAAACGATTTTTGAAGGGCGGGCTATGGGCGCATCAAACCTGATATTTGCTGATTTTCCCAAAGGGGTTCCTATGGAAAAAGGTGCTAAAACACCTCGTTCAAAGAGGTCTTTCAAGTGAGTCAAACCATCAGATTCAAAGAATTTTTCATTGTAATCTTTGATATGACGGGCTGCACTGAACTTTGTGCCGTTGATTTCTACACCGCATTTGGATTTTCCGTTCTCGATAAATTTAAAGATTTTCATTTTGATAATTTATTGATTTTCAATATTAATTGTCAACACCCCAATTCGTGAAATTAATTATTCAGTTTCACAAAACCCCCATCTAAGGGATAATCGCAACCTGTAATAAAACCCGCTTCATCGCTGCATAAAAACAGAGCCAAAGCTGCTACTTCTTCGGGCGTTCCCATGCGTCCAATCGGTTGCGTTTTAGAGAGTTTTTCAAACATTTCAGCTTTACTATCGGGGTAGTTTTTATCTAAAAAACCATCCACAAAAGGCGTATGAATACGGGCAGGAGATATAGAATTGCAGCGGATATTGTCTTTTAAATAATCCTTTGCCGTTGCCAATGTCATGGCTAAAACCGCTCCTTTTGACATCGAATACGCAAATCTATCGGGTATGCCTACTAAACCTGCCACGCTTGCCATATTTAAAATAGTACCTCCTCCAGCCTTTTTCATTAAAGGAATAGCCGCTTTTAGGCAATTATAGACACCTTTTATGTTGACTGAAACGATGCGGTCAAAATCCGTTTCGGCTGTATTTTCCACATTGCCAACATGGGCAATACCTGCCACGTTGGCTAATATATCAAGATGTCCAATTTTTTCAAAAACAGATAAAACAGCAGCTTGGTCGGCAACATTACAAGGGTGAACGATGCAATACCCCCCCTCAGTATTTATACGGGTTTTTGTCTGAAAACCCGATTCTTCGCTCAATTCTATGATGTGAACGTTGGCGATTTGCTTTGCAAAAAGGATGGCAATCGCTTGTCCAATACCACTGCCACCGCCTGTTATGACGGCTGTTTTATTTTTTAAGCTGAACATATATATGAGTTTTTAGTAGCTTCGGTTTATCCGAACCCGTAGCTTCGACTTCTGGCGAATCCGTTTTGACGGATTTAGCCGTCAGCGGCATAAAAATAGAGCAACGGCTAAAGCCGTTTAAACGGGTTCGGCTAAAGCCGAAGCTACGTTTTTTTCACTGATTTCAAATAATTTTCCTTTGAAACAATTTTTTTCCCTTCTTCGGCTTCCACCATTTTTAAGGCTTTTCCAGCCGTATTGCCACCTTGAATTGCCGCATTTTTATTTTCATCGAACCCTTTTGCATCCTCTGTAATGGCGCGTTGCCTTGTCAATTCTTCGCCTAATGAAGTAAAAATGAGTTCTAAAGGCGTCATGTGGTCACGAAGGTTTTGACTAGGCTTTGTAAGTCCTTTATAGTCTTTGTGTTCTGTTGGGGTTAAGCCGAAAGTGCCTTTTGCGATGATGGCGGTTAGGATGGAATACTCTTGTCCTTCTTTAACGTCTCTGTTTTTCCATTCTTCAGTCAACAGCTTTCGGGTTTTTATATTTTCAAGGCGTTTATCAATCCAATCATCAGGATAACCTTTGGCTTTGTAGAGGGCGGTCATGCGTTCAAAGCCTAATTCAGGGTTTTCCGTTTCCTCTAAATGCTCCCTTCCCACTTGTGCGAGCCACATTTTTAAAGGTTCTGCTTTGGGAGAAGGTACGGACATAATGATGCGGAGCACCCCCTCAGTATTAGCGCAATCCGTAGGACGCATTTTCCCATCTGGTGCAAGGAATTTCAACTTTTCCGTAAATGGGAATAGTTGACCACTTGACTTATTTTCTTTAGCTTTCAGTTTTGCCCAGTAAGTTGTTGCGCTTGGGCTATCAGTCAAAACTTTAATAATGTCTATGATAGAGAACCACCATTCACCCTTGTAGAATTCTTTCCGAAGGTTTGTTCCTTCAAAGTTTATTAACTCATTTTCCATGATGTTATATAATTTAGATCGTTAATAGATAAATTGAACCATTCTCCTCTTATTCTTTTAGCCGAAAACTTTTCGTGTAAGTGCTTTTCTATATCTTCTTCAATTATATGAATCAACTTAATCGTTGGAACTTCCGATTGAAGTGTTTTTTCTCGAAAACATGGATTAGTAGACTTGCCAATTTTATAAACATCTCTAAAAAAATCTTTCATTAAATATGTTTTTATAGGCAAATTGATTTTATCGGTAAATTTCCCACTTAAATCTGAAATCACGGTATCAATAGTTTCACTATCTAATTTTTCTTCAACAATTTTTGCAATCCAAATTTTTAGAGATAACGCCTTGGGCGATGGAACGGACATGATTATGCGGAGGATTCCCTCAGTATTGGTACAATCGGTTAGGCGTTTTTTACCGTCAGCAGCTTGCATTTTCAGTCCGTGACAAATTGGGAACGTTTGACCACTTGCCGTTTGTTCTTTGGCTTTTAGCTTCGCCCAATATGTTTTTGGGCTTGGGCTATTGGTCAAAATTTCAATAACATCAATGATAGAAAAATACCATTGTTCGTTATGCCAAGCTTTTCGAATTTCTTTTCCTTCAAAAGGAATTAATTGATTTGTCATCGGTCAAAAATTAAGAAGTTGTCAGTTATCAGTTGGTTAGTTGTCAGTTTTACATACTAAAACTGACAACTAAAAACTGACAACTTACCAACTGACAACTATTTATAAGGCGACACCCCGCTTCCAAAAGATAAAATCATCTTGCCCTAAAATCATGGCTTTTGTATCGTATTTACCACTGGCGAGGTCAATAACATAGTCCAAAATCTCTTCGCCCGATTGTTCTACTGTTTTTTCACCTGTAATGATGCCGCCACAATTGATGTCTATAATATCATTGATGCGTTCGGCAAGGGTGTTATTGGTTGACAGTTTCACCATAGGCGTTATGGGATTGCCTGTGGCTGTGCCTAAGCCTGTGGTGAAAAGTTGGATGGTTGCGCCTGCGCCACCCATGCCTGTGGTGGCTTGCACATCGCTGCCGGGCGTACAAACCAAAGTTAAACCGCCCGATTTATGAGCATAACCGCCATACCCTAAGGCTTCTACAACGGGCGACGTGCCGCCTTTTTTAGCGGCTCCTGCTGATTTCATGGCATCGGTTATTAAGCCATCTTTGATATTGCCAGGGCTTGGATTCATATCAAAAGTTGCGCCTACGGCTTCGGCTCTGCGCTCATATTCTGTCATGAGATAGGAGAAATCGGTGGCGGCTTTATCATCTACACAACGGTTGATGAGTTCTTGCTCGACTCCGCAGAGTTCTGGGAATTCTGCCATTAAAACTTTTCCCCCTAAAGCGGCTACCAAATCGGCAGCGTGACCGACGGCAGGGTTGGCTGAAATGCCTGAAAAGCCATCTGAACCGCCACATTTCACCCCCACGCTCAATTTACTGAGGGGGGTCTTTTGGCGTTTCAGTTTATTGATTTCAACCAAACCATTGAAAGTTTGGCGCGTGGCTTCGCTCAACATTGCCCATTCTGAAGCCCATTTTTGACGTTCAAAGCAGAGCAAGGGTTTGGTAAAATGAGGGTCTTTTTCAGCAATTTTAG
>JAYUQN010001050.1:0-6571 GCA_043756725.1 Saprospiraceae bacterium | reverse complement strand
GCAGTAATGGGGTTTTCGGGTAATTCCAAAGACGATTCATCGGTTTTTAAACCCAAAAAATTTTGGGGACTAACGACTTTTACGCCCGCTGTTTCTTCGTAAGATTTTCGAGCATTACCCGCCGCTAAACCACCTTTGCGAGCCGCTTTTTGGTTTTCTTGAAAACCTTGTGCTTTATCTTCAATGGCATTATTGCGGGTGGACAATTCGCCTAAGCGCGTAAAAATCAACTCTAATTCTGTCATGTGGTCTCGAAGGTTTTGTTTTTTCAAACTTTTGAAATCGCTGTGTTCCGAAGGGGTTAGACCAAAGGTAGCTTTAGCAATTTCAGCGGTTAAAATAGAATATTCTACGCCTTCTTTTACGTCCCTATTTTTCCATTCATCGGTCAACGTTTTACGTGTTTCAATACCTTTAATGCGTTCTTCAATCCATTCATCGGGATAGCCTTTGGCTTTGTAAATAGCTCTTACACGTTCAATCGCAATTTCAGGGTTCTCAAATTCTTCTATACGTTCTTTACCTACATTTGCTAACCACAGCTTGAAAGGCTCAACTTTTGGTGAAGGAACAGACATGAGTATTCTGAACACCCCCTCAGTATTTGAACAATCCGTGGCGTATTTTTTACCATCTTTAGATTCTAATTTCAGTTGGCTACAAACTGTAGCCAACTGTGGTTCACGTACTTTTAGGACACTCCAATATTTCCGAGGATTTGGACTTTCAGTCAAAACTTCGATAATATCAATAACTGAAAAATACCACTGTTCATTAAACCATAAGCGACGTACTTGCTTGTTTTCAAAAAGCACTATTTTATTGGTGTTGTCCATTATTTCATTTTTTAAAATGTCGTTAAAAATTAATTTGCTTGCAAAATTATGTTTTATTTTACTATTAAAAAACAATTTTTTGACATAAATTTAAAACAAATAAGTATAAAAACAATAAAAATAGGGAGGGGGTAAAAATATCATAGAAAGTTTAATTGGGTTTCAATTTTTTATCTTAATATTGTTATCTATTTTTTAGCAAAACAAAATCGAGAACAAATGCTGAACGAATTTAAACAATTTATTATGCGCGGCAATGTCGTTGACCTTGCGGTAGGTGTCATCATTGGTGGCGCATTTGGAAAAATAATTGACTCTGTCGTTGCCAAATTGTTTACACCCCTTATCGGTGTCCTTTTGGGAGGTGTAGATGTTTCAAAGACCACCACTACCATTGCGGGTGTTGAATTTGGCATTGGCGACGTGCTTCAAAATGTTATCAATTTCCTCATTACAGGCTTAGTTTTATTTACTGTTTTGAAAGCCTATAATACGGCAATGAATAATAAAAAAGAAACGCCTGCTCCGCCGCCGCCTACCGCCACCGAGACCACATTGGCTGATATAAAAGCCCTTATGGAGAAGGTAGAAGCCAATACACGGCGGTATTTGTAAACCCGTACTTTCGCTTTTGTCATTCAGTAGGTTTTGTCATTCAGTAGGAACCTCTTTTGTCGCTTAAAGGTAAAAGCACAAAAGAGGTTCCTACTGAATGACAAAAGCCTATATCTATTTTCAGCTATTACCACACGCTTAAGTTTAGTTTGAGGAGATTTTTCAAGGCATTAAGCTATAAACTATTGATTTTGATAGCATTATAGGCTACCTTTAGCCCCTTGAAATTACCTTTTTAGGTTATACCTTATAACTAAGACTACATTATAAGGTGTGAACTAACTAACCAAACTCAAATATGCTCAAACCTTACACCATTGTTATCATCTTACTTTTCATACTTACAGCCATAAGTGCACCTGCTCAAACTGTTTGGTTTTTTCAAGATAGCAACAACTCTGGCTATTACGACTCGGGTTTAGCTTTTAAAACCACACCGAGTGCATTAGAGCAAACGGGTGCAAGCGGCGATAAAATTCCTACAGAGAACACCCTTGTTTTTCAAGGTCATAATAGCTTAAAATTGCGTTGGACATCCCGCCTAAGTGGCGATTGGTCAGCCCTAATCATTGCGCCCGGTTTTCCATCTCAAGATATTACACAAACCGATACATTGGCTTTTTGGGCTTATGCACCTACGGGCATGGACAAAGCCCTTTTGCCTAAAATTTTTATGGAAGCGGCGCCCAATAATGTTAAAACTAAAAAATACAATATCGGTGACTACACGCCCAATCTCCCTGCCGCTGTTTGGACAGAAGTGAAAATACCGCTTAGTGTTTTTTTCACCGATGCTGGCAATAGCACTTTAGATTTTACTAAAACAAAAGCCGTTATATTGGGTCAAAATGGGGCAGACAATCTTGAACGTTTGCTGTATATTGACAACGTCCGCACCTACCGCACTTTGCCCACAAGCACCCTCGGTACGCCTACAAATTTGACCGCCACAGGTTATGACAGTCATATCGAACTCAATTGGACAGCCGCAGAAGGCGCGCCCGATGGCTATCAAATTTGGCGATCAGCGGATAATGGCGCAACGTATATTTTACTAAAAACCACGAATATTACGACGGCTTTTATAGATTTCATCGGCAATTCTGACGCGCCTAAAAGTTTTAAATATAAAATAAAAGCCGTAAAAAGCAGCGATATTTCCCCTTTTTCAAATGAAATTGCCGCTACGGTGAAAACCATGACGGACGATGAGCTTTTGACAATGGTGCAACGCCATACTTTCCGTTATTTTTGGGAATTTGCGCACCCGATGGCGGGCATGGCACGAGAGCGCAATACCTCGGGCGATGTGGTGACAACGGGCGGCACAGGCTTTGGCATTTCAGCCATTGTCGTGGCTGTTGAGCGGGGTTTTATCACCCGTACTGAGGGGGTCAATCAGTTGTTGAAAATGGTCAATTTTCTCTCAACTGCCGATCGTTTTCACGGCGTTTTTCCCCATTGGATGGACGGTAAAACGGGCAAAGTTGTGCCTTTTAGCATCTACGACAATGGCGGTGATTTGGTTGAAACCTCTTTCCTATTTCAAGGACTTTTAACGGCAAAACAGTATTTTAAAGGCAGTGCTGCGGATGAAACAAGGCTTAGAACAGGGATTCAGCAATTGTGGGAAGCGGTGGAATGGGATTGGTATCGGCGCGGCGGTCAAAATGTCTTGTACTGGCATTGGTCGCCTAATCATGAATGGCGCATGAATTTCGCTTTGCGGGGTTATTATGAAGCCTTGATTACCTATATTTTAGCGGTGGCTTCTCCGACAAAACCTGTGCCTGCGAGCCTTTATCATCAAGGCTGGGCAGGTTCGCCCAATTATGTGAACAACCAAACGTATTATGGTTATAAACTCTATGTCGGTCCTTTGGCAGGTGGTCCTTTATTTTTTGCTCACTACTCTTTTATCGGTTTCGACCCTCGTGGTAAAAAAGACGCTTATGCCAATTATTTCATCCATAATCAAAACCAATCTCTTATAAATTGGACTTATTGTAAAGAAAATCCTAAGCAATGGAAAGGTTATAGTGCTGAAAATTGGGGTTTAACGTCAAGCGACGACCCGAATGGCTACGCTGCCCACGAGCCTTTTGGCAGCAATGACAATGGCACCATTTCACCCACAGCCGCCCTATCGTCTATGCCTTATACGCCTGCGCAATCCATTGCGGCTTTGAAATATTTTTACCGCAAAGAAGGCGCAAAGCTCTGGGGCACAATGGGTTTTTACGATGCTTTCAATCCTACCCGCAACTGGTATGCGAACAGCTATTTAGCCATAGATCAAGGTCCGATTATTTGTATGATTGAAAATTATAGAACGGGCTTGTTGTGGAAAAATTTCATGCAAAACCCTGAAATACAGACTGCTTTGGACGCCATTGGTTTCATAAAAGACAATACAACGGCTCTCAACACACCCCTCTCCAAAGGAGTCCTCACGGACAGTATAAGCGATGATTTCACTTTAAAAATATTCCCAAACCCCGTTCAAGAACAATTAACACTGGAATTTGATTTAATTCATAATGAAGCCGTCTCGCTGGATGTGGTGGATATAACGGGACGATTTATTAAAAATATTTTTTATAAGAAATTTTTACCTTTAGGCAAAAATCAAATAACCATAGACAAAACAGGCTTAAAAAGCGGTTTTTACATCCTTATACTGAGGGGGGGTAATTTTGAAAAAAAAGGAAAAATAATTATCAATTAGTTAAAACTGAAAAGGGTTTTTGATTTTTTTTGATAAAAAATTTTCAATTTTTTATCAAAAAAAAATCAAAAACCACCCTTTTCCCGTGCCAAGCCTGAAAAACAATTCTTTAAATTTAGCCACTATTAAATATCTATTCACTAACTAAAGTTCTTTAACAATGAAAAAACTGATACTTCCGATGTTGCTCTTGCTTGTAGCAACAGGAATTCTGAAAGCTCAAATCAATGAGACTTTTGAAACAGGTGGCGCAACACCTTTACCCTGGGTAGCTGCCGATGGCACTTATTTGGGCGTGGTCAACAACCCTGCGCCGAACAAGGTCAATAGTTCTGCCAAAAGTGGGGCTTATATCAAATCGGGTACTGCTGAATACAGCCTTTTTATTGCCACTTTGCCAACTGCTTTGAATTTGACAACCAATAACAAATTCACCGTTCAGATTTATTCCAGAAGGGATAATGTAGGCAAGTTCATTTTCAAATTGGAAGGCTCTAAAGGTGCTAAAGAATTCACGAAAAACATTGTTGTGACACGCGCATGGCAAGAGTACACGTTTGATTTCAGCTCTATTGCCGCCAATGACTCTATCAAAAAAATCCTTTTCTTCTTCGACCCCGGTGTCTTGGCGTCTAAGGATACTTTTTATTTTGACAATATCAAACAGCTACCCGCCGACGCTTGTGCAGGCACAGTGGCGCCGACAACGATGAATCTTTTAGACGATTTTGAATGTCAGCGCAATGCGTCTTATGCAGGCGGTTGGGACAGTTTGAGCGTGGTGATTAACCCGAATAAAACGGGGATTAACATGAGCGCCAGTGTAGGTAAATTTAATGACCCATCTGGACCGGGCACTGAATATGGTTTTTTAATGCACCATAATATAAACCCTATTGATTTATCAAAATTCCCTTTATTGCGGGTGAAAGTAATGGCTCCACGAGCAGGTACGGTGCTTTTGAAATTGGAAGGCGGTACAACATCTCATGAAGGGGCTACTATTATTACAGCCGCACAAGTAGGGCAATGGGTAGAAGCGACTGCTAATTTTACGCCTGTTCAGCTTGCAGGAAACAATAAACTTGTCATGTTTTTCAACGCAGGGGTCAACGGCACAACGGGCGATGTGTATTATATTGACGACATCCGTTTCACAGCCGTGCCACCACTTGAAAGTTTTGAACCGCAAGCACTGGCTTGGACACCCCTCAGTAATGATGCCGCTTTGCACGGTTCGCTTGTCGTAGCGGACAATCCAAATGTAACGGGTGCTATTAATAAGAGTTTGAAAGTCGGTAAATATACCAAAGGGACGGCTGTTATCAGCACTTTGACTGCGGCTTTGCCAACAGGTTTCAAAGTAGATGCCGCTTTACCGCAGTTGACAATACACGTTTATGCGCCTGATGCAGGCAAAACGGTGCGGGTGCAATTGGTCAGTGCCGCACAAGGCAACAAGTCAGCAGAAGCGACTGTAACGGTAGCCAATACGTGGGAAGAATTGAAATTTGACTTTACCGCTGCGGGTGGCATTACGGATATTAGCCAAATAAATGTTATATTCGACCCAAGTGCGGCGGCTAATGGTAAAATCTATTATTTTGATAATTTAAATTTCGGTAAATTAACCATTAATACGTGCGGAACCGTCGTGCTTAATCCGCTTATCCTCGACGATTTTGAATGTCAACGCAATGGTACTTATGGTGGAGACGCTGATCGCATTACGGCTATCGCCAATCCACAACAAGGACCCGCCAACCAAAGCGATAAAGTTGGGCAATATATTGACCGAGACAATGACCTATTCAATGTTTTAGGTTATAACTACACAACGGCTATTAATTTATCTAAAAACAACCAATTTAGCATCAAAATTTGGTCACCCAAAGCTGTGCCGATGTTGGTAAAATTGGAAGGTGGCACGTCTGCGGCAGTTGAAAAAGCATTCAATATTACCCAAATAAATCAATGGGTGACGTATGAGGTAGATTTCAGCGACCAAAAAGGTAAAGACCACAAACGCGTTGTTATTTTCTTCAATTTCAATAAAATGGAGCCGGGTAGCACCTATTTGATTGACGATGTGCAATGGAAATCGGAGCCTATTACAGGTTGCGCGATTGATGCAGAAACCAATGTTTTATACACCTATTTTGCAAATAAAGATTTAGATGGCAAGCCCGTTGTCATTGTCAATAATCCTAAAAAAGGGGGTATCAACAACAGTAATAAAGTATTGGAATTTGAACGTCGCCCGGGTGCGGAAATATTTGCAGGGGCTTTCACTGATTTCCCCGCTGTCTTGAAATGGACGAATAACAAAATCGTTATTCGGGCTAAAGTTTTGATGGATCATATTGGCAATTTTGCTTTAAAATTGGAAGGT
>JAYUQN010001049.1:0-6576 GCA_043756725.1 Saprospiraceae bacterium | reverse complement strand
GCAGTGCAACGTCTCTACATAAACCTTGGTTATAATTCCTTAGCTTAATGGCATTGGACTGAAGTCCGTGGTACGATTACGTTCAATGTGTGAATATTATAACTGATTCTAAAAATTGTGTAACAGTTATCATCCACAAAATAAGCAACTTTGTCTTGTAATAAATCCGTTAAATAAATGCTTTTTCAACAATTGTCCAACGTTTCAAAATCATGAATACCCAGACAAATAAAGACACCCCAACAAAGAAATACCTATTTTCTAAAGGCATTGACACGTATTTTGAAGGCGTTTACAGCGGTTATCAGTTTGTTTTGCGTTTTTTTAAAGAAGCTTTTGTTGCCCCTTTTCACCTGCGTGAAATTATAAATCAGTGTTTTGAAGTAGGTTTAAAGTCGCTTTCTTTAATCACTTTGACGGGCTTCATTGTGGGAGCCGTTTTCACCAAACAATCCCGCCCGTCTTTAGAAGATTTTGGGGCATCCTCTTGGCTGCCTTCTTTGATAGGCATAGCCGTTGTGAAAGCGTTGGGTCCTTTAGTCACGGCGATTATCTGTGCGGGCAAAGTGGGTTCCAGCATTGGGGCTGAATTGGGTTCCATGAAAGTGACCGAGCAAATTGAGGCGATGGAAGTTTCAGCGATAAATCCTTTTAAATATTTGGTAGCCACGCGGGTGATTGCCACGTCTATTGCAGTTCCTATGCTGACATTGTATTGCAGTTTTGTTGGTTTATTGGGTTCTTTTTTTAATGTGCATTCTAAGGAAGACACGAGTATTATCACTTTTTATCAAAATGCCTTTACCAATATTTCTTTTATAGACCTCGGCTCCTCGCTTACAAAATCCATTGTTTTTGGCTTCACTATAAGCATAATAGGCTGCTACAAAGGATTTAATGCCTCACAAGGCACACGGGGCGTGGGCAAAGCCGCCAACGAAGCGGTCGTATTAGCGATGTTTCTTATTTTTATTGAAGAACTTATAATCGTACAGATAGCCAATTGGTTTTTAAAGTTTTAAAATATGGAAAACGGGAATCACGAAGATATTATAAATAGAGACGAAGCGGTAATAGATATCAAAGGTTTATGCAAATCCTTTGGCGAGCTGGAAGTTTTAAAAGGGGTTGACTTAACTGTTTTTAAAGGTGAAAATGTGGCTGTACTGGGCAAATCAGGTTCGGG
The DNA here is from genome assembly GCA_043756725.1 of Saprospiraceae bacterium. Taxonomy (GTDB): domain Bacteria; phylum Bacteroidota; class Bacteroidia; order Chitinophagales; family Saprospiraceae; genus JAAFJT01. Next base: position 5,390 of record JAYUQN010001049.1, on the reverse strand, counting down.
CAAATCGGTTTTAATAAAATTACTTGTCGGTTTGTTGAAGCCTGATAAAGGGCAAGTGATCGTATTTGGAAAGCAAGTGGATACCCTAAAAGGTAAGGAATTGGATGAATTGCGGTTGCGTATTGGCTTTTCTTTTCAAAGCAGTGCGCTGTATGATAGCATGAATATCTACCAAAATTTGGCTTTCCCTTTAACCATGAATAGTAAAGATTTGACAAAAGAGCAAGTGGATGCCGCTGTGGAAGAAGCCTTAGAAGCGGTGGGTTTGAAAGATAAAATCAATCAAATGCCCGCTGATTTGTCGGGTGGACAACGCAAACGCATAGGCATAGCACGGACGTTGATTCTGAAACCTGAAATTATGTTGTATGACGAGCCGACTTCGGGCTTAGACCCCATTACCAGTGCAGAAATCAACGCACTCATCAATGAAGTGCAGCAAAAATATAAGACCAGTTCCATCATCATCACCCATGATTTGACCTGTGCTAAAACCACCTGCAACCGTGTGGCTATTTTAATTGATGGAAAATTTTCAAAAATCGGAAAGTTCGAAGACGTATTTCACTCCGATGATGAACAGGTCAATAGTTTTTTTACTTACAATTTTATACAATAACACATGAATGAAACTTCTAATAGACGCCCTGTTATGGTCGGACTTTTTATCATTTTGGGCATAGCTTTCCTCGTGGGAGGCGTCCTAATGGTTGGCAATTTGCGTGAAACTTTCAAAAGAAAAATGGGCATTGTCTCATTTTTTGACGATGTCAATGGCTTGCAAAAAGGCAATAATATCTGGTTTTCAGGTGTGAAAATAGGCACTGTTAGCAGTTTGCGTTTTTATGGAAAATCGCAAGTAGCGGTTAGTTTGAACATTGAAACTAAGGTACAGCAATATATTCGCAAAGATGCCAAAGTGAAAATAAGCACTGATGGCTTAATAGGCAATAAAATATTGGTCATTTTTGGCGGCACTGAAAGATTTAACCAAGTGGAAGAAGGCGATACATTGATGGTTGAAAAAACCATTACGTCCGAAGAAATGTTGGATACTTTGCAGCAAAACAACAGAAATATTTTAGCCATTACCTCGGGTTTTAAAGATATTACCACAGACTTTAAAGTTGTTTCAACGGATATGAAAGCCGTGAGTAAAAAATTAACTTCCCGTGACGGAACGCTCGGCAAATTGTTGAACGATAACACGCTATACAATAACATCAATACAGCATCTGCCACGCTTAAAAACGCCTCTGCCAAAGCCCAAGAATTAACAAATTCTCTTAACGATTTCAGCGCAAACCTTAATAAAAAAGGTACTCTTGCGAATGAATTGACGACGGATACCGTCGTTTTCAACTCGATAAAAAACTCTATTTTACAATTGCAAAATATTGCTGACTCTGCCGCCTTATTGGTGACCAATATCAAAGAAACAGCCAATAATCCCAACAGCCCCGTCGGCGTTTTGCTACACGACGAGGAAGCGGGTGATTATCTGAAAGGCACCATGCAAAGTTTGGAGAGTGGTTCTAAAAAATTGGATGAAAATCTTGAAGCCTTGAAACACAATTTTTTGTTCCGACGCTATTTTAAAAAGAAAGCGAAAGAAGAGGCTAAGAAGAAGGAAGAAGCCCTGAAGCAATAATTTTGTCGTAGATTTAGGGTAAGTTTTTTGAGAATATTTGATTGAGTTTTGATTTTTTTTGTAAAAATAAATTAAAACTCAATCAAATATTCTCAAAAAACTTACCCTAAATCTTGCTTGTATAAAGAAATTTTTGCTAACACACCCCCTCAGTATTTCACCCATTTCAAGCCATTTTTTACTCTTTTTAAAGCTCTCACCTTAAAACATGTGAATGTTATAACTCATTTCAAAAATTGTGTAACACGAATGCTTCCAAGTCTACTGACCTTTGCAGTACAATCATTCATGTACATCCTTCGCCGTAAAATTCGAGCGGACGAGAATTTAAAACATTCCAAATCTATAAATATTAAAGCAATGAAAAACGCAATCCATCATTTCACAGCCGCTATCACCGCCATAGCCAGTTCATTAATAGGTTATGTATGCTATCAGGTTTTTAGCAAAATTCCTTACACAGAAGGGTTCAATAAAATGCAGGAAGAAATACATAAAGCACCCACTATGTTGACAGCATCGCTTCTGCAATTAACGGGCAATTTGGTACTGGCTTCTGTTTTAGCTTGGCTTATCAATAAAATGGTTTCACAAACAACGCACGAAGCCTTGAAATTAGCCACGCTCGTAAGAAATAGGAATGTCAATAATTCTTGGAGCGTTTAACTGTTGTTGAAAGTGAAACAGCTTAAAAAAAAAATATCCATTTAAATATCAATCGTATGAATACCATTCTCCTGCCGACCGATTTTAGCAGCAATGCCGAACATGCCGCGCTTTATGCCGGTATGTTGGCAAAACGATTGAATGCCCACGTGGTGCTTTTGCACACCTATCCCATTCCTATGTCTATGCCGAAAGGGTATCAAGTGACTTTTGATACAGAAACATCTGTACTGCAAGGCAAGGAAGAGGCTGAAAATAATTTAGCCATTTTTGCCGAGCTTTTTATGGAAAAAACAAGTGTCCCTAAAAGCCAAATTACGAAAATGGTAGAGTACGGCTATACCGCCGACCTTATTTTAGAAACTGCTAAATTAATAAAAGCTGATTTGATAGTCATGGGCACTAAAGGCACAACTAAAGCCTTAGATAGATGGTTAGGCATAAATGCACAACATGTTATGAAAGAATCAGAATGTCCTGTTTGGTTTGTTCCGCAAAATGCCTCATTAGATTTTCCACTCATGATTATGTACGCCGCTGATTTTAAAGAAGATGAAATAGCTGCTACGCAAAGAGTTTTAGAAATTGCCAAACCTTTAGAAGCTACCTGTGAAGTCGTTCATATTCATGAATTTTTAGAATTAAATGTCAAGCATACGGTAAAAAAAATGGTTCGTGATTTAGAAGGCGCTTTTGAAAATGAAGATGTGACTGTGAAAAGCCTCGACCGAGGCGATATTGTGGAAGGTTTGGAGCATTATATCACAACCCACCAACCCGATGTATTAGCCTTAGCCATACATGACAAGTCTCTTTTAAGTAAAATTTTTGATACCAGTATTACACAGCATTTTATGAAAGCAGCACAACTGCCTATGCTTATTTTTAAAAAAAGTATGTGAAGATACCCTGTGTCAAGTTCAAAACTCTATCCATTACCCTATTTATCCCTATGGGACAAGTTCTTTGAACCCAAAAACCCGAAGGGTTTGAATGTGAATAACCCCCGATGCAATCGGGGGCAACGTGCGGAACGTTTGCTACAAACCCGAAGGGTTAGAATGTGGTAATTGTCAATAGAAAGCTAACATTCAAACCCTTCGGGTTTGTGGCAAGCGTTCTGCATGTTGCCCCCCGATTGCATCGGGGGTTATTCACGTTCAAACCCTTCGGGTTTATGGGTTCAAAGTTATTCATATTCAATCCCCTTCGGGATTGTTAATCGCACTTACAGTATAGGCGGCGATAATCATATTGATTTGGAAGAAAATAAAGAAGATTCACTTTTCTGTAGCGGCGGATAAATCCGACCTGTGCGATTGAAATGACTAACTACGCCTTTTAAGGCGTAGGTGAAATGCCGAACCTACTTCTGGCTTTAGCCGTGCATCTATTCAGCTTAAAAAAGGTGACTAGCTAAAGCCAAAAATGTTTTTAATCTCGCCTACGCCTTAAAAGGCGTAGTTAGTCATATTAATCGCACAGGTCGGATTTATCCGCCGCTACAGATACAACAAACCCTAAAGCTATGACCGTCACATTGCAAATCCTTTGGCTATTTGTATTAGCCATACCCATTGCCTGTATCGCTTGGACAGCGACACACGAAGAAATATTGAGAGAACCCAGAGATTACTGCTTTGATAAAAGTCAGAATTGTAAAACCTTACTACAGAGAAAATTTTTCTACCTTTTTACCTGCGAATATTGCTTTAGCCACTATGTCGCCCTCCTTTTCATCATTTTAACCGATTATAAACTCTTACTGCTCGATTGGCGGGGCTACATCATAGCAGGTTTTTCATTGGTGTGGATAGCGAATGTCTATATGAGTTTTTTTAATTTATTGCGTCAGAGTATCAAAAAGGATAAAACGGTTATTAAAGAGATAGAGGAAAAACTGAATAATAACTGAAAAATAAAAACAAACAAATTATGAAATCAAATACTTTGAAAATTTTAAATGTGTTGGCTTTAATAGCTGTCTTAGGGGTCAATTATTTATCCAACGCCTTGCCCATCAACGGCATGAGAACCAACGTTATTTCAGATAAAAACTACAATGAATTTGCACCCGCAGGCGTAACATTTTCTATCTGGGGCGTCATTTATGCCCTTTTAATAGCGGTCATGATATGGCAATTTGTTTATAAAAATGAGGCAAAAGAAGACGCTATTTCAAAAATAAGCGGGCTTTTTATCCTCAATTGTCTGCTCAATATCACATGGCTTTTTCTATGGCATTATGAAATATTAGCCGTTTCTGTGGTCGTTATGTTGGGACTTTTATACACATTGGTGCACATAAACACCATCATTTCAGACAAATTTTTACCGCAGACGCCTTCAAAAACGCTCTTAAAAGCGGCTTTTGGCGTATATTTGGGCTGGATTTGCATCGCTACAATTGCCAATATCACAACATGGCTTGTCAGCATAAAATGGGATGCCTTAGGTTATTCGCTTACTTTTTGGGCGAGCACAGTTATAGGTATTGGTGCTCTGATAGCTACTTATATTACATGGCGATTCCACAATATGTTCATCGGTTTAGCCGTAATTTGGGCTTTTATAGGCATTATTTTGAAACAAGATTTGGTACACTCTGCTTTCACCACCATTAGCTGGGCAGCTGCCATTGCCATTATACCTGTGGGCATATCGCTTTTTAATGCCCGAACTTGGAAATATTTAGGCGTTTTACCACATGAAACACATCCTGTTCACTCACAGGTTAACGCTGATAACTATGAAAAATGAGTGCCTTTTTGTCATTCAGGCACACACGGATAAAATTATCAAAGAGACAAATGAGTTTTGGCTAAATTTATCTAAAGACTTTAAATAAGTGTAAGAATGCGAATAATGGGTTAAAAAGCCTCGTTAGGGGTGCAATATTGGTCATGCTTTCAGCTTGATGGAGCTTTAGCACCATAATAACCGAGTGTATCTACTTCCAATAGCCCCTTTAGGGCAATGCCATTAAGCTAAGGATTTATTGTTCAATTTATTCGGGGTTTATGTAGAGACGTTGCACTGCAACGTCTTAAGTTTAGCAAGTTTTCGCCATAAT
>JAYUQN010001048.1:0-2509 GCA_043756725.1 Saprospiraceae bacterium | reverse complement strand
TCGCTGTGTAAACGACTTGGCGCATAGAATTTTCTGGCACAAATACATACACTTCTCCATTTTTGAAGATTAGTTGTCGTTTTTCACCATATTGCCATGAGCCAAGAACAGATAGGGCATCTTGGCGAAGGGTCGGGAAATCATATAGATTTTCAAAAGCTGTAGCACCCCCATCAGAAGGCACAATCTGCCGAACACAAGCCAAGACTATCCAATCCCGCCATTGTTCAATCTGTTCTGTTTGAGATAACAGTTCTAAATGTTGCCGCATAGATGCGTCAATGGCAACAGTTTGCCACGAATTCAATTGTCCTATTTTTTCTTGGGTTTGGGCTAAAGCTGTGGATGTAGAAAAAATTGAACAGAGCGTAATACAGAAAGATAAGATGGGTAAAAAATTGTGACGATTCATTATTTTGGGTTTTACTATGAAAAAATTGGGTTTATTGTAAGTGCTGTCTTATAAACTTATTATAATTGTGTATAAATTACCTTAACTTTGTTAAATTACATTTTTTTATAACCTATGGATACTTTGTGCACGCTGCGTGACACTTTTTGCACTCAATATCTCACGCAGCGTGCGCAAAGTTCGCAGAGAAACAAAGGTTAGTTGATTGTTTTTTTAAATTTAATAAAATCAAATTACTATCAAATTTAATATTATATAGATTATAAAACAATAGTATATACTGGTTTTTGAAAAACATTAACATATTTTGACTTGTTTTTAATAAATTTCAGTAAATAAATATTCCATTATCCACTTTTCCTTACAGAGATGTCGCTTTTTTACTAAAATATAAATTACTGTTTTAAAAAAATTGTAATTTTGACCATGCTCAAATTAATTTCATCTAATTTGATAAAATAAATAGCGAAAAAACAAATACCTAATTTTTTGACCCCCTATTGCCAATTAACCATGTTCAAAATTACTTGTCAAAATACTGCCTGTGGGACATCTTTTTATTTTGATAAAGAAAAAAGCCCTAATGCCACTAAGGTTATATGCCCTAAGTGTAAGCAAGTGCAAACCATTCATTTGTCTATGGAAGATTTTGTTCAATCCGTACGCCAATTGATAATGGCAGGTAAAACGTCAGAAACCTTGCGTTTTATGCGAGACTATTGCTTGTATTTGGATTCTACTTTTTTAACCAATGTGATTTTATTAGAATGTCGTTTCAATGGACTTGTGCAAGATTTTACGATACGTGGCATTATGGAACGCACCGATTATGACCTCGGCATACGACAAATCAATCATGCTATACTGTACTTATTAGAACCCCTTAATAATAATAGACAGCCTTTCATAAAGATTGAACGAGACAAAACGAAAGGGCGATTATTGCACACCATTCCGCCCGAAATGGCTTTGCATCAAAGTTGCCGTATCATCGTCCGCATTGCTTTTACGGACGAAATAGTGAAGGCGGGGTTAGATCCCTCAGTAAAATACAACGTAGAAGATATCCGAATATCGGACTTGATGGCAGTTGAGTTAATAGATTTAAATGATGAAGATACTTTTACTATTCAACCTATTACTGACGAAAAACAAGCGGTTTTTACAGAAGATTACACCCAATGGCTTTTTAAAGTCAAACCCTTGCGTGTAGGCAATTTTGCGCTCACATTGAAGGTGTCTGTGGTGGTGGTGGTCAATGGGGAAAAAGTCAATCATAATATTGTTTTAGAAAAATCGGTTCACATTCTTATCGAGCAAAAACAGGAAAAAGCAGTATCTGATTTGGACAAAGTCGTATTCGTTGATGAAAACAAAATCTTACAACTTGCTCCTTTATATAAGACAACTACTACACATGATACAACTTATATGCAAAATGAAGAACCCCCACCAATTGTAGAAGAAGAAATCACGTGGAGGAGTCCTTATCCTAATAAAACAGAGATTGATTCATCAGAAGTGAACAGTAACATATATTTAGGCTCACTCGGCACACTCACCGATGCTTCTAAAAATATTACTTTTCATTTAAGCAAAGGTATCAATCGCATAGGGCGATTAACAGACAAAGGCTTTTTATCGTTTATAAAATCAAAATTTAGCACCGTTATTCATTTTCAAATAGATGACAACACGATTAGTCGCCATCATTGTGATATAGAAGTACGATGGCATAAAGCCAAAAAGAGGAATGAGTATATCCTGACAGATAAAGCCGATAAAAATAAAAAAGCCAGCACTAATGGTACTTTTATCAATGGCATACGCTTGTCGCCTATTCAAGATGTGGTGTTGAAAAATGGGGATTTAATACGAATAGGGAGGACAGAACTTGTATTTCAAACCGACAAATAGTAAAAAAGAGGGTGTAACACTAATGCTTAAAATCGCTTTTATCAACTACGGAATACCGCAACCCTACCCCACTCCACCCGTTAAACCCTCTTTTTTCACCACTCAAATAAAAACACCATGCAAAAACAACCCGCTTCTACCCTTTTCACCGACGACAACCCATTGCAGATTTTCATTGAA
>JAYUQN010001047.1:0-2513 GCA_043756725.1 Saprospiraceae bacterium | reverse complement strand
AAAGCGGCAATGGCGCAATGCAATCCTGCGTTTGTGGCAAAAGCGGGGATTTATGCCCGTACCCAATTTGGTATGCGTTCCATCACGCACGTCTTGGCAGCAGAGTTGGCGCAAGCGGCTTCTGGTCAAGCGTGGTCTAAAGCGTTTTATGATAAAATCGTGCATCGCCCAGACGATATGCTTGAAATTGCGGCTTATTTTATGACGCAAAACAAGGGTAAAAACCTGCCAAATGCCATGAAAAAAGGCTTTGCCGAAGCGTTTAACCGTTTTGATACTTATCAATTGGCTAAATATCGGGGTGAAAACCGTGCTGTCAAATTGATTGACTTGGTGAACTTGGTGCGCCCTGTGCCTACGGCTAAAAATACGGATGGGTTGAAAAACTTGGTAGCCGATACTTTGCGTAACACCGATACGTGGGAAGCAAAATTGACCCAAGTCGGTCAAGTGGCTAATAATGACGATGAAAAAGCGGAGTTGAAAAGTGCCGCCTGGGCAGAGCTTATTTTGAGTGGAAAATTGGGCTACTTCGCCATGTTGCGCAACCTGCGAAATATCGCTGAACAAGCACCCGAATTGACAACAAAAGTCTGTTCTCTTTTGACAAACCGCAAGGCGATTAAGCAGTCATTGGTGCTGCCATTCCGTTTTTTGACCGCTATGGATGCTATCCAAACAGCGGACATCAAGCGTAAAAACGACTATGTTCAAACGTTAAATGCTGCTTTGGAGGTGTCTTTGGACAATGTTCCTCGTTTCACAGGTAAAACCTTAGTGGTTTTGGACGATTCAGGTTCTATGTCCGTGGCAACGAAATATGGCTTGTCGGCTATCGACTTGGGCGCAGCTTTTGCGGCAGCTTTGTTCAAATCGAACGATGCGGATTTGATGCGTTTTTCAGACAACGCCAGTTATGTGCGGGCAAATGTCGGGGATACGATGATGTCCATTGCCCACAATTTGGTGCGCAATGCCCAATCGAGTGGTACCAATTTTCATGCGATTTTTCAAGCGGCAAACCGTTCTTATGACCGTGTAATTATCTTGTCAGATATGCAAGGTTGGATGGGTCACGATACGCCGACCGCTGAATTTGCGGCTTACAAAAACCGTTGCAAAGCGAATCCGTTTGTGTATTCGTTCGATTTGGCGGGTTATGGAACTTTGCAATTGCCAGAAAACAAGGTGTTTGCTATGGCTGGTTTCAGCGATAAAGTGTTTGACACGATGGCGTTGTTGGAGACTGACCCTAAGGCATTGGTTTCAGCGATAGAAGCCGTAAAATTGACGTAGCTTCGGTTAAAGCCGAATCCGTTAGGCGTAGCTTCGGCTTTAGCCGAACCCGTTAAAACGCCTTTAGGCGTTTGCGGCGATGTATAAAATATAGTTAGTTTGTATGATTCTCTCAAATTGGGTGAACGCCTCCTCTTTTTACTGAGGGGGGGCGTTTTTTATTAAAATAGTTTACTTTCAATATATTCAATGAACCAATTGGGCACATTGTCATCAGATTTCAATTCAATATCGATGCCATCAGTTACCTCTGCAAACCAAGTCATTTCATTACTATTATCAAACAAATAGGCTTTATCAGTCAATTTTATAGCATCATATAATAAATTAAGAGAATTTGTATAACGACTCAGAATTTTACCCAATGGAACAAAATGCCCTCCCTGTTCCACACGATTTAAGACACGCTCAATGTTAATTCTTGGGTTTTCGGTGGCAATAAAATATAAATAAATACGATAGCCTTTGGACTTTGCCAACTGCAAAAATTCCAACTTACGTCTATCTGACATGACTGTTTCAAAAGACAATGAAGCGCCTTTTTCAATTAAAATATGGCGTATAAAATCAGCAATAAGAGCAGCGAGGTAAGAGTTTATCTCAAAATTATAAGTGTAAATTATTGATTTTGAAACTTTTATAAAAGATGATAAATCTATATTATCTAAGCGTTCTTTATAACCAGACGATTCATAAAAATCGAGAAATTGCTTTTCTTTAAATTTAATTTTGTAATCAAGCGTATCAAAGAAGCCTTGTTTTTTCAAATGATACTCGATAAGGTCAGCATTTATGTAGTTTTCAATGCTAATGTGTTCAGCAATTGTTTCTAACATTGAAGATTTTCCAGAACCATTAGGTCCTGCAAAAACTCTTAATCGTCGTTTTCTCATTAGAAAATTCTTAGGGTTTTCCCACTTTTAATTCGATTTTGTTTTTGAAAAATTTGTAAAACTTCTCTTGAACCATCAGGAAATATTCTGACAATTTCATTGCCTTCAAGAACAACATACGCCAATTGTTTTTGGCGTGCCATAGCAATAGCTTTAGCTGAAACTTGGCTGATATTGTTTAATATTATCGCTTCAATTGAATCTTCTGCAAATATTTTTTTCATATTTTATAATTTTAAAAGCCCTGCAATAGAAATATCTTCATCTAAGTCCTCCCAATGAATACCCCGACCTTTACTGATGAAACGCCAATTTTTTCTTTGT
>JAYUQN010001046.1:0-2513 GCA_043756725.1 Saprospiraceae bacterium | reverse complement strand
CCCAGCCAGATCACATACATTTAAAGCCTTGTAAATCATTGATTTACAAGGCTTTTTTGTTGTTTTTCAGTAGAGACGTTGCATTGCAACGTCTCTACGCTCCCATATTAAAAATTTTATTCAACACATTGGTTTTCACAAAAGCCCCCCACCCTTTCTTTCTATCTTCCGAATATTGCCTTGACGTCAAATAACCGCATTGAGCCACATCAGGGTCAAAACTCATAAGGCGTTCCTGTGCCAATTGCAGCCTTAGCAAATAAGATTCGTAAAAAAGCTGACGAACCGTTTTGTTTAAAATAAACATGCGCGGTGCGTAAATAGCTGCCCCATTTTGATAGAGTTTTACACCATGAAAATGAAAAAATATGGGTGAAAATTGTGCCCGTCCGTGAGCATGAAAAAAGACCTCGTTGAAATAAAGCCTTGTGAAATTGTCTTTCACAACGCCTATTCTTTCACCCTCTTGCAGTGTGAAAAAATATTGCTGCACATTCCACGGCGCTAAACCGCCGCCGAGGTGTCTCAAAACATGAATATTTTTGAAACGGCTTGTCCAATCGTCTAAATATTTTTGGTCGCCAAATTTGCCATCTTCGTGACGATTGAAACACCATTCCAAACAGCGGTCGCGCCACCAATTCAATACATGCAACCCGCCTTCATTATTTTTAAACAACATAAACTGTACACAATACCGACCCGACAATTTTGTGTTGTCATACTGAGGGGTATAGCGGTGTTCTGTTATCATCACATTGTCTGTTTCAGCCATTTCATCTATCAAAACTTGTGGGTTTTGATAGAAAAACATATCGGCATCAATGTAAATGCAGTGAGGAATATCGTAATTTTTCAAACAATACAAAATCGTCGAACTTGTACAAGTCCAGCAATATTCGCCTTGCGTGCGGGTCGGTTTTATCGCTAAAAGTTTTTCATCCTCAAACTTTGAGAGTGAAATAACGGTCATATTTTGCAGTTTCATATTGGTCAAAACGTCAAAACATTTATCGTCAAAAGCAAAAACGTAGAGGTGTGTTGCGCCCGCCGAAGCAGACAGGAGCGACTCGTAAGTCACTAAACCTCGGCTGAGGTAATTGGAATCGAATAAAGTACAAAAATGTAACATTTAATTGTTCAAGGTTTATGATTATAATCGCTTCAAACAGAAGCCTTCATATCGGCAATTTAATATATTGTTTCTATCTGTATTTGTAAAAGCTGATTCAATTTTAGCATATTGCAGAATAAAATTTTGAAATTTATTTTTACTGAAAAGCCAAGACGGATACGACGCTTTATAAATATAAGCAGGCACTATTTGTTTAACGATTCTATCCTCATTTTGTGATATAAAAGGCGTTCTATCTATAAAAATGTAGGGAATCTGCGTATCAAACAGCATTTTCAGCATCTCGTAGGGCGATTCCAGATATTGTAAAACACTTGATAAAAGAATAAAATTAGGTTTATATTTTTCAATAGCCTCCCCTACAGAATATTCAAATTTCAAGGTATCATCTTCGAAATCCTTTTTACCAATATCCACAAAATGCGCTTGTTCTACGACACACCAAATTAAATTTGGGTACTCTTTCAGCCTGTTTTTATGTTGAAAATAAGTGCTCCCCAGTGAGCCACCAAAATCTAAAACGCGCATTCCCCCCCCCTCTCCGTAGGAGTCCCTTCGGACAGTATTTTGGGCATTTTCCAAGAATTTTAGCAAATTTTCATCTATTTTTTCATCATAAAACAGCGCCGAATCCCGCTCATATTGCGCTTCTCCTTTTTTTACTTTTAAGCCCGCCGCCTGCACTTTATTGATTATTTCAGCGGCATCATAGCCTTTACAATCTTGCGCAGCAGCTGCCCAAGTCGCATAGTTGCCGAAGCAGCCGCGCCCTTTTCGATAGCGGTAATAAAGGTCTATTAAGGATTGCATATATTTCATACTTCGTATTGTTGCAGCCGTATCACGGACTTCAGTCCGTAAAGGTTTAGAAATGATAAATAAGAGCATGTTTAAAAATTTAGCTCTGATTTATTGAAAATTTTGAAATTAAATATTGACTAAGGGGTTGTGTAAAAAGGTTTTTTGTTAAATTTTATCCAAATTATGTTTCGTTTGGCGCACAACTTTGACAAAATTCCAAACTTTGTCAAAGTTATTTCTCGAAAATAAAAATATAATTTTGATTAAAAATTTAGTCGCTACCTTTTTACACAACCCCATTAATTATAGTATTATATCAAACTCTTCTTCTTCTGTTTGAAAATTGCGCTGAAAAGCCTCCTCTCGAGCGTCGTACATACCCCTCAGTAAATCAGCGGCCGAAATGGTCAATGCTGTTTTATAGGCGGGGCCGACTTGCGATCGGCTGAGCCAAAGAAACAGGGTTGCTGCGCCCATAGTTGCGAATGTGAAAGAGAAAGCGTTGTAAACCAGAGAAAACTGGCCTGCCGTCAGTGTGTCCACTTTTGTACCCTCCTAATTTTCGTTTTTTTGCTCA
>JAYUQN010001045.1:0-2513 GCA_043756725.1 Saprospiraceae bacterium | reverse complement strand
GGGTGACCATTGGTTTGTTGAAAAATTTTACTGTATTTTGGTTTGGCTGGTGTCGGTTTGGTTGATGATAAGGCTTTGGCGAAGTGGGGGTGGAGATAAGCAATTGTGGTGGTTTCCTGTCTGGACGTGGTATATGATGCCTGCTGTGTTATGGTCGTATCCTAATTTGGTTTTGGACAATACGATGGCGGTTTTTTCAATATTTGCGGCACTTTTTGTATTGAAATACTTAAAAAACGAAAAAATACTGTCCGAAGGGACTCCTATGGAGAGGGCGGGTAAAAATGAAAATATTTCAAATAACGTCTACTTAATTATCAGCGGCTTATTATTGCATTTAGCTTTTTTGACAAAAGGTCCCGTTGGTTTGTTCCCTTTAGCTATTCCTGTTATATATTGGTTGTTTTATAAAAATAAGATTTCACTACAAAAGGCTGTTTTTCAATCCCTTATAATGGGTGTTAGTTGTTTTGGCACATTGGCTTTGTGGTATTTTTATGCGCCAGCAAAAGCGTTTTGGGTGAAATATTTCAACGTCCAATTGGTCAGTAGCATCAGTGATAATGACCAAACGGAGACTTATACATGGTTGGATTACTTGTATATTCCGAAAGAGATTTTGGTGCAAAGTGTGGCTTTTTTGATTGTGGGTTTGGTGCTTTTTGTCTTTTCAAAGGTTAAACATAATGCCTTTCATTTTGAACATGAAGCAAATAAAAAAGCGGCTTTTTATACTGTTATTGGCTTATCGGGTTCGTTGCCGATGATGATAAGTCATAAGGCGAGTAGCTATTTTCTATTGCCTGCTTTGCCGTTTTTTGTGGTGGGTTTTTGCTTGTGGCTCGAGCCAACTGTTTCAGATTGGGTTGAAAAATTTGCGCTTTCACCCGCTAAAAGTTTGAGAGCTAATAGGTTTGTGGGGGTGGTGGCTGTTGGAGTTGTTTTGTATTGTTTGGCGCAAATTGGTAGAGTGGGTAGAGAACAAAATCTCATTCATGATGTGAAAATACTTATGGCACATCCCGAAATAATCGGGAGGGGGGGTATTCCCCGAGATGTGAAGATAGCGGTGAGTGATTCGATGATGAAACATTTCAATTATCATGGGTATTTTCAACGTTATAATCGTTGGGAATTGACTAAAGCGCTTGATACGACAGCCCATATTTTTATAGATGAAAGGGGGGTCAGTCGTCCTACGGAATTGGATTCGGTGGTGCGGGTTTGGGGGTTTAAAAAAGTGGATTTTGAAGGTTTGGAGCGTTTTATAGTTTATAAAAGAGTGGATTTTGTTAAAAGGTGAGCTTTGAAAATATAGAAATCATGTTGTGGCGTTTTTAACTTGAATTAGGATTTTTAGGATTTAAAGGATTTTATAGGATTTTAGATGTTGACACACGCACTGTCGAAACCATGTGTGTGTCAACATCTAAAATCCTATAAAATCCTTTAAATCCTAAAAATCCTAATTCAAGTTAAATAAAAGGATGAAAATTGCCAAGAATAACACCCCTTTATTATAGTTTCAATGAAATAGTTGATGTACTTTTGTGAAAAATAAAATAAATGTCAGTCGCAGCCTTAAAAGTTCCGCAGGTCGTAGGCGTTGAAACGACCAAAATTTTTACCCTTGAAGAATACCTTCGGCGGGAAGAACGGGCTGTGCATAAACATGAATTTTATAATGGTCAAATAATAAAAATGGCAGGAGGAAAAGCAAAACATAATGAAATTGCCATGAATATTGGCTCGGCTATTAAGTATGCGGTTCGTCCGTTGCCTTTGAAATATCGGGTTTATAACAGTGACCAAAAAATATACCTTGAAGCGGAGAAATTTGGCGTTTATCCTGATGCAGTCGTGGTGTGTGAAGAACCTGAATTTTGGCAAGGACGGGAAGATTTAATTATCAATCCCTTGCTGATTGTTGAAGTAGCTTCACGCAGTACGGCTCAATATGACAGAAAAGGGAAATTTGAACTCTATCGGCAATTAACTTCTTTCAAAGAGTATATTTTAGTACAACAAAAAACAGCTTCCGTAGAGTCATGGTTTAGAATAGAACCCAATACGTGGAATATTGATACCGTGAAAGACCTATCTGCTTCTATTGTTTTACGCTCAATAGGCGTCTCTATTCCCCTTTCAGAAGTTTATGAAAATATTGTATTTAACGAAAAAGCGAAGAAGTGATTTTTTTCATTCTTCTTGTTTTTCACAATAAAAAGCGACTTCCTACTGAGGGGGTCGCTTTTTTCCATATATTTTAAAAAAAATTACCATTTTAATAATTAAAAGTGCTATCTTTGCACCGCTTTTTGAAAAGGGGTAGATTTTTCATAAAAAAACTTAATACAAAATTAAGTTTTGTTTATACATTAATTTTTCAAATAAGTGAAACCTTTACAGCGTTTTTGCGGGAACTATTAACTTTTGCCTTAGCAATTTCCAAAATTATCAAGAATTTCACTACACACCACCTCTTCTTTAACCGACTTTTACAAGCGTGACTT
>JAYUQN010001044.1:0-2513 GCA_043756725.1 Saprospiraceae bacterium | reverse complement strand
GCGAATAAATTCGCAACTACAGGAGAACCTCTTGTTTTTCATCAAAAAGGGTCAAAGTCGTTTTATCCATCAAGCGTTCAGCCAAGCTCTTTAGCCGAGGTATTTCATAGTGAAAATAGAACTGCATGGTCTGGATTTTTGAGGCATAAAACACCTTGTCATCTCCCAAATCTTCGCCTGTGTTAAGCGCTTTATGGGCTGCAATCGCCTGTTTCAGCCATTGCCAACTGACGTTTAAAATACCGAAATACTCCATATATAAATTCGCATCGGATAGAAAAACTTCGGTATTGCCTTTTTCAGCCACTTTGAATAGGTGATTTGTGACCTTTTGTAACTGGCGCATAGCTGCCATAAGCTTTTCCCAATAGGGTTTTAAAGCCTTAATGTTTTCTGCTTCATGGACGTCTTTAGCCACTTCATTGTACCACGCCACGAGCGAATGTCCCTTATTGCCTACCACTTGACGACCCAACAGAGCCTGTGCTTGTATGCCTGTTGTGCCTTCGTAAAGGCTCATAATGCGACAATCACGGAGCAATTGTTCCAACTCAAAATCTTCGGTGTAGCCGTAGCCACCCAAGACTTGTACGCTTTGATTGACAGATAAAAAGCCCATTTCTGCGCCAAAAGTCTTAGCAACAGGGGTCAAAAGCTCTAAAAGATCGTTGTAATGCTTTTTAATTTCGAGGTTATCAGCGTGGGCTTTTTCTAAATCCAAGTATTTATAACATTGAAAAATGAAACTTTGACCACCCTCTACTATGGCTTTTTGATACATCAACATACGTCTTACGTCGGGGTGATGAATAATGGTTGTTGGCTCGCCCAGAGCACTTTTTTCATTCAATCTGCGCCCTTGTGGACGCTCTTTGGCGTATTGCAAAGACGCATAATAAGCAGCCGAAGCGATGTGGATGCCGCCCATGCCGACGCCCAAACGCGCACTATTCATCATCAAAAACATGTGGGGCAAGCCGCGATTGGCTTCACCGATTAAGTAGCCCACGCAGTCGTTTTTAGCGCCAAACTCTAAGTGCATGGCAGGCGTGGCTTTTTGACCCATTTTATGATAAATAGCAACGGAGGTCACATCATTGGACTCTAATACCCCCCCCTCAGTATTTTTTCGATTTTTAGGCACAATAAAGAGGGAAATGCCTTTTGTGCCTTTAGGAGCGCCTTGAATGCGGGCTAAAACGAGATGGATGATATTGTCTGTAACATCATGGTCGCCTGCGGAAATGAATATTTTTTGACCTGAAATTTTATATGTGCCATCGGGTAGGGGCGTAGCCGTGCAAGCCACATCGGAGAGCGAACTGCCTGCTTGCGTTTCAGTTAAACACATCGTGCCCAACCATTCGCCAGAGAACATTTTAGGTAAAAAAGCGGATTTCTGTTCATGAGAGCCATACGTATAAATGAGATTGGCAGCGCCTTTAGTCAAATCGCAGTACATGATAAAACTGTTGTGCGCGCTGCCCATCATAAATTCAGCGGCTGCTGCAACAGTTTTAGGCAGTTGCATACCACCCCATTCGTTTGAAAACGAAGCCGCCATAAGCCCTGCTTCGCTATACGTTTTAACATAATCATGAACACCTTTATGAACTTTTACCTGACCGTCTATCAACTCGGGCTGATGTCTATCAGAATCCGTAAAAGCGGGGCGCATAATGTTTTCGGCAATATCGGCAGAAGCATCTAAGACCATAGACAAAGTGTCTTTGTCATGGGCATTGAAAAAAGGGTGCTGAGTCAATTCAGTGACGTTGAGGACTTCAAACAGGGTGAAATCGAGGTTGCGTCGTGAGAAATATTTATCGGACATAGGTTAAAGAGTTTTTAGTTTTTAGTTGAGAGTTTTTAGTTTTGGATGTTGTATCATAACTAACAACTAAAACTTATAATGAGCAAATATAAGGTAACCTTATATGGGTTTGAAGTTTTTTTTTACTTTTGTGAAAAATATATACCTAATGCCAGCAAGAACAATTTACTTAATCAAACGCGTTGAAACCGAAGTCACGGCTCACATGACAAAGATATTAGGAGAATTTGAAATAACGCCTATGCAATTCACAATTTTGAACTTTGTGTACGATAATCCCGATGATTTATCCTCCGCCCAGTTGTCAAGACGTTTTTTGATGACCCCTCAGTCCATGAACGAAGCCATTGCGACCTTACAACGCAAAGTAATGCTTGAAAAATATACGGACCCTAAGCATAAACGCATTTTACGCATTAGTTTGACGGATAAAGGGAAAGAAAAATTAAGCCTCTGTAATGCTGCCATAGATGGCTTTGAAAAAAACATGTTTACAGGCTTTGACCCCGTTGAGTTAGAGAAATACCGCCATTTTATGGGTAAAATATTGGCGGAAAAGCGATGAAGTTAATGGCTCGCCTTATTTATACTGAACCGAAAGTGGTTTTCGGATTTTAAAAAATAAGGAAAATTGATTTTCAATAACTTACAAAACCACGAATCCGAAAACCACTTTCGG
>JAYUQN010001043.1:0-2514 GCA_043756725.1 Saprospiraceae bacterium | reverse complement strand
ACGGGCGAGCAAGTCATGGGTAATTTCATACTGCAAATCATCGCCCATTTTCAGTTCACGTAAGATGCGCTTTTCGTAAAATTTCTGAATACAGGCATGGGATACTGAGGGGGGTATATTTTTTTCTGTTTTCAGTTTGTCCACCAATTCGCTAAGGTGGCGGCTTTGTTTTGTGCCCTCATTGGTGACAAAGGCAGAGAGCAAGGTCAATGAAATATTAGGAAATCCTAAGATTTTATCCACAATGGTCATTTGTTCTTCAAGGAAATCGGACAAAACTTGTGGTAATTTCCCTACTTTCTCTTCTATCAAAGCCGTATCAAAAGTGATAGGTCGTGTTTCATTATTTTGCTCCATGCGTTTAAAATCCTCACTGTAAAGCCTATCGAGATAGACTTGGAGGTTGGTTAAATCTACTTCACGGCGTTCGTTGCGGAGGTTTTCAATAATGGTTTTTGTATTTTTTTCAGGCTCTTCAAAAATGATGTTGTACTGAGGGGCTTGGATAGTGCCCATAACCACGGCTTGGAGTTTGAGCTGATTCATCTTTTCAATGCGGTATTTATTTTTGCTATTGAAAAGGCTTGGGATAAGGTGTTCATACGAAGAAAGATAGGCGATATACTCTTCTCGCATCACCAATATGACTTTGCAAGGCTTACCCGACTCCAACACTTTTTTCAATTGGAGGAAAAATTTTTCCTGCTCCTCGTGTGTGCCTGAAATGAAAAGCTCTTCAAATTGGTCGAAAATAAGATAAATGGGAATATAGTAAAAGATATACAAGGCTTGAACAGCATTGAATATGGAGGCTTCTGTATCTGCAATAACTTTATCCGGATAGGTACGGTCTCTTATGGCTTGAAACGTGGATTCCGTTATATCATCTCCTTTTCTGATGCGAATGGCAAACCAATCTGTTTCAGAAAAGCGATTACTCAACCCACATTCAATAAGGCTGGTTTTACCTGTGCCCGACGCACCATATACTAAGGTGAGTTGGGATGACATGACCAACTCGTAAAGCGCATCAATTTCTTCCTCTCTACCAAAAAATATAGCTCTGTCCTCTTGACCGTAGGAGTCCAGAAATTTAAAAGGGCTGTGTGGAGCGATAGTCTGCACCATGTCTATATCATTTTAAGGTTATAACAAATCAAGCCCTCCGCAAGGCAGCGGCTTGAAGGTCTTTTTGAAATTTATCAATCAATACAAAAATTAAATCGAAGCGGCTGTTATCGGTTTTACTGCCATTTGAAGAAGGAGACAGGGTGTTTTGTGCATTAAATTGGCATAACTGCAACCAATCACAAGAACTGTCACCCTGTTTGTTAACATCATAATCCACACTTTGATAATTGATTTGTATTTTGCCCTCTACAGTTTCCATATACGCGTAGCCGAAAATCCAGGGCGATTCATTGTTGTTGAAAGCACTTTTATCAATTAAAAAAGGGGAAAGATTCAAGTAATTCTCTATTTTTTTCTGTCTAATATTCGTTTTATCAATCAATAAAATCGAATTGCTATCGGTATAAGACGGTAGGGCTAATTCATCATCTTGAATAAGGCTTTTATCTGAAACATTCAAATAACTCATCAAATGGCGGAATTGTACGACACTTAAACGGGGCTTAATTAAGAAAATATTTTTCACAGCCAGCATTTGATAGCGCGCCATGAAAGAAGCTCTTTGGAGCATTTCTAAAAGACAATTCTCTGCTTCAAGGCATAATTCTCTTACAGCATTGTCTTCAACATCATTGTTTATCAAGCGTCCTCGGATAGATTCCACGAAACGGTAGCTTTCAAAAGAAGCACCGCCTTCTTTAAGCCGTAAAAGGGATTGTTTTAGCTCAGGAATATAAGGGTCTATCCCCATTTTTTCAAGAATGGCGAAGGTGCGTTGCATCAAAACCACATAATCGTACGTTTTATAATTGTCTGCTTTAATATCAATCAAGCCTTCCCAGTCTATTTCTACACCGCCTTTATAGGTTTGAATGATATCCCAAAGTTGAGATAAAAGGATGTACGACAAAAAACGGGTTGTAGAAACATACGACTGTATTATTTGTTTGAGCCTTTCCCGTGTAGGCTCGCGCATAGAAGGCACATTGGTCATCAAGCGGCGCAAATTAGAAGAGATAGACCACGGAAAATTTGTGACAATAATATCCCAATCCCTCGAAGTGCCCACTCTCAAATTGTTAATAACGGGGTCAAAAGCTGCCATAGCATCCAAGACCAAATCCCAATTTTTATTAACTTCATTAATCCGTACATCTACGACAGGCATGCGCAGGTATTGATAAAGCGGCAAAGTCCATTTCAAAACAGCATTGGTTTCAGCCTCCGTATATTTATCGTTGATACATAAGCTCCACGGAATAGCGTCTTTTGTCTGTTCTTTTACGCGACTCATACCCCTCAGTATTTGGGCGTCTGAAGGTAGTTTTTCAAATTTTATTTTTAAAAAAGCGACGGCTACATTAAAAGCCGCTTCAATGCCAA
>JAYUQN010001042.1:0-2515 GCA_043756725.1 Saprospiraceae bacterium | reverse complement strand
ATCAAGGGTTATTCACGTTCAAACCCTTCGGGTTTTTAGATTTAGACAACTTAAACACACTAATTTCACAAAACTATCCTAAATTTTAAGCGAAACGTGTGCGTAGTATCATTATGTTTATTTTAAAGCTTTCCAAAGTTGCGAGAATTCACTATTTCTCAAAAAAACTACCCTAAAACTTTGCTAATTCCGTTTCCGATAATTCCAAACCGCCAACACATTAAAAAACAAAGCGAAGCCACCTATCTTTAAAAATTGGCTTTTAATATCTTCAAAACCACTGCCTTTCAACACAATCATCCGCATCACTTCAATATAATAAGACGCAGGATTAAACCGTGCCACCACTTTCGCCCAATAAGGCATCGAGTCTATATTGGTGTATAAGCCGCCCAACATAATGAAAATAATCATGAAAAAGAAGGCGAGAAACATGGCTTGCTGCTGAGTATCTACCAACGTTGAAATCAATAAACCAAATCCCAAAAACGCCAAAAGATAAACTGCCGCATAAGCAAATATTAAAACTAAACTGCCCACTGGGATGATGCCAAAAACCAAGCGGGCAATACCCAAACCCATTGCCAATACCACCAAACCAATGACCCAAAACGGTATTAATTTGCCTAAAAGAAAGTGAAATTTTGAAATAGGCGTAACATTTAATTGCTCAATTGTACCAATTTCTTTCTCCCGCACGATATTAAGAGCCGCTAAAAACGCCCCCACCATCGTTACCAAAATAACCAAAATGCCGGGAACCATGTATATTTTGTAATTCATATTTGGATTGTACCAATAGCGTGGCACAATATCTATCACGGTTTGCGGTTTCAAACTCGGCTGTTTGAACCATTGCAATCGAATATCGCTGTTGAAATCTCTGATAATATTGGAGGCATAAGCACCACCCAGACCGCCTTTTACACCATTCACAGCATTGATAGACAATAAAATTTGAGCCGCATTTTCCTTCACAAGCGTCCTTTCAAAATTGTTCGGTATTTCAAGAATCAAATCAGCTTGGTCGTTTTCTATCGTTTTAACCGCTTGGTTAAAAGAGGCAGAATAGTCTGTCAAACGAAAATAACCCGAAGCCGTCATTTTATTTATCAACTGCCTCGAGTAAGCAGAATGGTCGTTGTCAACAACACTCAAATTGATGTTTTTCACTTCATAATCGGCTGCAAAAGGCAATATGATGAGCTGTATGATGGGCATTATGAAAATGATTCGCAAGATGGAAGGGTCTCGGAATATCTGAATAAACTCTTTTTGAAGTAAAAATTTGAGTGTACGCATAATTATTTAATGATAAATTATTCAACGATGGATGATGAATCATCCGTGTTCAAAAGATTTTGATTAATAGCATAAAATGTTTTGTGCGTAGGTTTGTGCGTAGGTTTAGTAAACGGAAAATTATTTTTTTTTGAAAAAAAAATAATTTTCCGTTTACTAAACCTTTGTCGAATAACTCATAACTCATAAACGTATTTTAAATTTTTTCAAACTCACAGCGATAAAAAACAGCGTCATACCTACCAAAACCAAGACCTCTTTCCAAATACTACTCAGTGTCAAACCTTTTATCATCACATTTTTCACAATAATGAAAAACCATTTGGCAGGCATAATATTTGAAATAATTTGCATCGGTAAGGGTAAATTTTCAAGCGGAAACATGAAACCACTGAACAAAATAGTGGGCATCATCAAACCCATCAACGAAATCATCAAAGCTGTCCGTTGAGAATTGGCGACCGTTGAAATGAGCAAACCTAAAGCCAATGAGCAAATGATATATAAGGTACTGACTGCAAAAAGCAAGACCAAACTGCCCCTTATCGGTAGTTCCAAAATGAAAACACTGATAAGCAATATCGAGATGAAATTGATGATAGACAGCATCAAATACGGTATCATCTTTGAAAAAACGACCCAAAGCGGACGCATGGGTGATACTAAAAGCACTTCCATGGTGCCCAATTCTTTTTCTTTCACAATCGCAACGGCTGTCATCATGGCTGAAATCAGCATCAAAATCATTGCCATCACGCCCGGTACAAAATTGTATGCCCCTTTCAGTTGGGGATTGTACAACATACGCATTTGCACATCAATATTCATCGGCAAATTAAGAGGTCGGTTAAGTTGCAACATATAATCGTTGATGATAGCCGAAGCATAATTGACGATAGTTGTTGCCGTATTTGGGTCGGTTGCATCGGCAATTAATTGCACCTGTGCTGTCCCTTGATGTATCAAATTTTCTCTAAAATTGGATTGAAAAATGACCGCTAATTTGATTTTACCGCTCTTAAAAGCGGCTTCAATATCGGGTATGGAATATAAATTTCTTTCAATATCAAAATAACGACTCGCCTCCAGTTTGTGAATTACCCCCTCAGTATCGGCGTCGTGTGAATTGTCTAAAATGGCAATACGGCTGTCTTTCACTTCATTGGTCAAAGCAAAACCGAATATCAAAATTTGCGCAATAGGCATGCCTAAC
>JAYUQN010001041.1:0-6596 GCA_043756725.1 Saprospiraceae bacterium | reverse complement strand
ATTGGTCTTCGCCTTTGCTTTGTTTCCAAGTTGCCCCATTCCACGGTGATTCCCAAATCCCATAAGGCTGAAACGGCATGACACTCTCGCCATACAGCGTTTCACACATCAAACCACTCACTTGCAAGGCTTGGTCACGCACTTGCTCGGCTGATAGACGCACTCGGCTGAAACGTGAATACAATTTATTATCAGGGTCTATAACTAAATTTTGCGAAGGCGATATTTTTGAATCTTGCCGATAAGTAGCTGACATAACAATGGTTTTCAAAAGTTTTTTCACGCTCCAATTGTCTTCATTCATGAAACGATAGGCTAACCAATCCAATAATTCGGGATGCGTTGGTTTGAAACCTTGCGACCCCATATCTTCTAAAGTTTCAACCAAACCAACACCAAAAAGCTGTTCCCAAAAGCGATTAACAGCCGTGCGGGCGGTCAAAGGATGTTTTTTATCTACCAACCATTGCGCCAAACTTAAGCGATTTTTAGGGGCATCTTTAGGCAATTGTGGAAAAATACGCGGTACTTTTGGTTCCACTTTTTGACCATGAACAAGCCAATTGCCGCGCTCAAAAACGTGGGTTTCACGCTGTAAATCGCCATTGTTTTCCATCATAATAGGCGTCCCT
The DNA here is from genome assembly GCA_043756725.1 of Saprospiraceae bacterium. Taxonomy (GTDB): domain Bacteria; phylum Bacteroidota; class Bacteroidia; order Chitinophagales; family Saprospiraceae; genus JAAFJT01. The sequence goes on along the minus strand of JAYUQN010001041.1, from coordinate 5,964 downwards.
TTAGGCGAGGCATTGAGCAATTTCCAATATAAAACACTTGCTTCTTCGCCATCAGGTTTGCCATTTTTAGGAAAAGGTTGTCCAAAATGAAACCAATCGAAGGACACGCCTGTTTGCTCAGGTGTTTTCAACTTGGGATTTTTATAAGTAAAATACAAATCGTGAACGCCACTAACTTGTTGAAAATCAATAGCTTTAATCGTTCTTTTACCCGAAGTGTCTATTTTTATGGTTGTTAAAACGGGTCCTCCCACACTGTCTAAATGAATCGTCCAAATACCGCCTTTTTCTTTCGTGCTGTACCGATAAAGAAACTGCGTTTTATCATCCAAAGCCACTTGCGGCAAACGGCAAACGGCATTATTTCTGAAAGCCAACGATTTTGTATCGTACAGTTCACAGTTAATAAATTTATCCGTTTTTATAGAAGGAATAGTGGGCTGCCACGTTTTGACCATATTAATATAGTGTGTGGCTTTTTCGGGTGAAACATTTGACGCAAGCCAAGTCTTAAGTTTCAAAAAATCCAAGCTGTCTTGTTGGGTAAAATGTCTTAAAATCGGATATTCTTCAAAGGTATCTTCATCTCTCGTGTTGTTGAAAAACGCTAAAAACTGATAGTATTCTTCATGTCGAAAAGGCTCATAAGGATGCCCATGACATTGTGTGCAAGCGAAGGTAGTACCCATCAAAGTCTCCCAAGTCGTGTTCACACGGTCAATAACGGCAGCGGTTCTAAATTCCTCATTATCCGTACCGCCTTCATCATTTGTCATAGTATTTCGGTGAAAAGCGGTGGCAATCAATTGGTCGTCGGTGGCGTTGGGCAACAAATCACCCGCCAACTGCTCTGTCAAAAACTGATTATACGGCATATCGTTATTGAAGGCTTTTATCAACCAATCTCGATACCGCCAAATATTGCGGCTATCGTCTCTTTCATATCCTTTTGTATCTGCATAACGCGCCAAATCGAGCCACATACCCGCCCACCGCTCGCCAAAATGCGGAGAATCTAAAAGCGAATCCACTAAATTTTCATAGGCTGATACTGAGGGGTCATTTAAAAACTGTTGTTGCAGCTTTTCCGAAGCGGGCATTCCGATTAAATCGAGGCTGACACGGCGCAAAATCGTATTTTTATCGGCTTCTACTGAGGGGGTCAAATTTGCCTTCTTCAGACGGTCAAAGATGAAAAAATCCAAATCATTTTTCACCCAGTCAATCTTTTTAGCTGGAAAAAGACCGAAAAATGCGCCTTTGGGTTTAGGAACTTCCGAATTTTCAATCGGATTATATGCCCAATGATTACCCCATTTTGCACCCTCTTCTATCCAATCGTGGAGGATAGAAATCTCTTTTTCATTTAGTGGCTCCTTTTTATAAGGCATACGCTCTTCAACGTCGTGTTCGATCACCCGCTTATACAATTCGCTTGCGCCTGCGTCGCCCACCACAATGGCAACTTTGCCCGATTCGGTGGGTGCTAAAATATCTTCGCGGGTCATCATACTAAAACCACCTTTAACTTTCACACCGCCATGACAGGTGATACATTTTTTATTCAAAATGGGTTTCACCTGCGTATTGAAATCAACGCCTTTGCTTTCCAAACCTAAGAAGTTAGAGAAAAGCAGAATGAGCGCCAAGAGAAGGCAGCCAAAAACGAGTTTGCGTGGAAGGACTGAGAGCCAAGATATTATTTTCACGGTTGGTATAGTTTAAATTTTCAGCTAAATTAAAATAAAATCTGGAAATGAAGTAAATAAAATAGTAAGATTTGAAAATCCCGATAAATGCAAGAGTTAAAGAGGAATACTGAAATTAAGTCAACTTGCGTCAAGTTTTGTACTCTATCCATTACCCTATTTATCCCTATGGGACAAGTATCAAAATCCAAAAACCCGAAGGGTTTGAACGTGAATAACCCCCGATTGCATCGAGGGTTATTCACATTCAATCCCTTCGGGATTATAAAACACTACTATTTTTTTAATCATTCTACAATGTCATTTTAAGGCTAAAAAAAGCGAATTTTGAAACTGGCATTTTAAAATTAATAATATATATAACTTATTGATTAACAATATTTTACATACAATTATTTTGTTATAAAAAAACTATTTATACTGTCATATCCATATATTTGAAATTAAATACTGAATGACTTATTGTTACCAAAACATAATTTTTATATTTTTCTTTAAAAAAAAATTACATATTATTTTTGTGTTTTAAAATAATACCCTACATTAGCGTTAGGAATCACACTAAGTGATGGCAAAACAAAATTCATTCACCAATTTTTAACAGTACAAATTATGGAATATTTAATTAACTCAGCAATTGGAGCCGCAGGTGGCTGGCTTATGGGTCAAGTTGGCAAAGGTGGTCCTTGGGGCACTATTGGCAACGTACTTTCTGGCGTTGTCGGTGGCAATGCAGGTGGCACTCTTTTAGGGGGCGCATTAGGCGGTTTGCTTGGTCAAACAGCAACAGGTGATACTGGCGGCATTGGCTCATGGCTTGCTTCTGCTTTAGGTTCAGTAGTACTTACTTGGGTTTCAGGCTTTTTCAAAAAAGCCGCTTAATTTTAAGTTTATCCAGTAACCTACTAAAAGAAAAGTTGCCAAGTCTTGAAACTTGGCAACTTTCTTTTTTCTTAGTCACTCAGCTTACTCCAATTGGTTACAAGTTATAGTAAACGGGTTTTGAAAAAAATCCGTTTACTATAACTGTTTTTTCTCTTCTATGTTAAAAAAGTCAACAATTTTTGCATCGCTCGACTTCTATGGCTAATTTGGCTTTTCACTCCCGCTCCCAACTCCGCAAACGTTTCATCATATCCTTCTGGTTGAAAAATTGGGTCATAACCAAACCCCTCAGTACCCACCGACTTTTCATGCCGTATCAAGCCTTTACATGCACCCTCAAAAACATGCAATTCGCCATCCATAATCAGCGCAATGACGGTTCTGAATTGTGCTGAACGTTGTTCCGTTTCTGATAAGCGTTCTAAAACCTTTGCTATATTGGCATCGGCATTCCGTGTGCCCGAATAATGCGCTGTATCTACGCCCGGTTCGCCATTTAAAGCGTCAATTTCAAGCCCTGTATCTTCTGAAAAGCAATTGACACGGTATTTATACCAGAGGTAAGTCGCTTTTTGAATGGCATTGCCTTTGATAGTGCCTGTGGTTTCAGGTATATCATCATGGCAACCGATGTCTGCCATACTCACAACGGCGAGAGAATTTACCCCCCTCTCCATAGGAGTCCCTTTCCGTAAGGAATCCTTTGGATCGGACAGTATTTCATTGATTTCTTTAACTTTATTTTTATTGGCTGATGCAAAAACTAAGGTCATATATTTTTTTTTATATTTCGGAATTATCTACTTTGTGGTACAAGAAGATATAACTTATTGATTATCAACATTTAGGAAATTTTAAAAATTTCCTAAATGTGCGCTTGTATTACAAAGTAGATAATTCCGTTTTATTTTGAAACGCTTCATAAGATCCATTTCACAGTTAAAGCGTATTTTCATACACTGTTAAATCCACTTTTTCCATCCACCGCTCAATATTAATATTTCCTTTGAAACCATATTGTGTATAAAGCCCATGCGCATCTAAGGTGGCGAGCATAAAACGTTTTAAATTTTGCAAATCGGGATACGCCATAATAAAAGCCATGAGTTGTTTTGACAAACCTTGCCCTCTATGCGTTTCGAGAATAAAAACATCGGCAAGATAAGCGAAACTTTCACAATCTGTAATGACGCGGGCAAAACCGACTTGATTTTCACCCTCATACACGCCAAAACAGAGCGAATTTTTAAGACGTTTTTCAACATTTTCATAGGGAATGCCTTTTGCCCAATAAGAATTCGTCAAAAATTGGTGAATTACTGAGGGGACAAGGCGGGATTTTTCGGTAGAGATGGTTATCATTTTCTGTATATTTTATAAGAATCTTTATTTAGTGATAACTTCGGAAATATGTAAAATAAACATTTTGACACTACGTGTCAGTACGTAAAGCTCAATATCGTTGTTATTATAAACATTTTGACTCTACGAGTCATCAGAAATTCTGTATTTTAATGACTCGTAGAGTCAAAATGTTTATAATAACAACGATATTGAGCTTTACGCGCTGACACGTAGTGTCAAAATGTTTATTTTAGGTATTTCCAAGTTGCCCGTATGCAATATACCTTCACAAAAAAAAGCTCTACTGATGGAGTAGAGCATTTTTTTTATGAAATCCTTAAAATTTCACATTCCTATTTTTCATAAAACTTTAAAAGCCCATGCTTTAGGCACCCAGATAATGTTTCAACAATTTGCTCTTAGAAGCCGAGCGCAATTTATTGATGGCTTTATCTTTAATTTGACGAACACGTTCACGTGTCAAGCCGAATTTGTCGCCAATGTCTTCGAGGCTCATTGGATGCTCTACGCCGATGCCGAAATACAAAAGAAGGACATCTTTTTGACGTTCGGTGAGTGTAGAAAGAGAGCGTTCGATTTCACGGCTCAACGATTCGTTGTATTCGAGAGCCGTGTCGGTGCCGGGCGTTGTACTGTTTTCAAGAACATCCAATAGCGAATTGTCTTCACCGTCCACGAAAGGCGCATCCATCGAAACGTGGCGGGCGGCAACGCCGAGCGTAGTTTCAACTTCTTCGGTCGTGATTTCGAGCAACAAGGCGAGTTCGTCAGGCGACGGTTCACGTTCGTACTCCTGTTCGAGTTCAGAGAAAGCTTTATTGATTTTATTCAATGAGCCGACTTTGTTGAGTGGCAGTCTGACGATACGGCTTTGTTCCGCCAAAGCTTGCAAGATGGATTGACGAATCCACCAAACGGCATAAGAAATGAACTTGAAACCCCGTGTTTCATCAAAACGTTGGGCTGCTTTTATCAGACCCAAATTGCCTTCATTGATAAGGTCGGACAAAGAAAGACCTTGATTTTGATACTGTTTTGCAACAGACACCACAAAACGCAGGTTAGCTTTGGTCAATTTTTCAAGGGCGATTTGGTCACCTTGTTTGATTCGTTTAGCGAGTTCGACTTCTTCCTCGGGTGTTAAAAGGTCCACTTTTCCAATCTCTTGTAAATACTTTTCGAGCGATTGGCTCTCCCGATTGGTTATGGACTTAGTAATTTTGAGCTGTCTCATGCTTTTAGAGTACCTCTTTTTTTTTTAGAAACTGTTTCTTCAACAATTCCTTAGGTTAGTTAGTCAAAGTGTATGCTTCTGAAAGTTGTGATTACGATTGGCTTTGGAATAGAAACAAAGGAAGTGTGATAATTGTTGTCTATGTGTTGCGCAATTTGCGGCACAAAGGTACGACTTTTTGTTATTGATGTCAATATACTAATCGTATTTATAGACTTTATATTGTATAGTAGGTCACATAATTATATGACTTTTTTATGGTATAAAACAAGTATAAGAAAAATACTTTTGAGCTTATAGGATAAGTTTTACTCAAAAAAAAAACAATAATATTGTTGCTGTAATTTTTTGTGTGTAATAGGACATTTTTTTCAATAACCTTGTTAAAATGAACCACGTAGAGACGTTGCACTGCAACGGTTTTCAAATTGGCTTAACGCAGCGCAATGTCAATGTTAAAATGAACCACGTAGAGACGTTGCACTGCAACGTCTCTACAATTGCCCACGAAAAATTACAGCAACATTAACTTTATTTTTCTCGGGGTGGTTCTTTACCTGTTTATCTCAAACGCTACAGCCCGAGTTTAAATTCACGGTTTATGCAGAAGATAGTAGAGGTCATAAAGATAGCGTTACAATAGGATATCACCATCAAGCTGTTAGGGGCATTTAGGGTTTTCTTATAAAATTTCTAAGCGTCAATTTCACAGAGTTAAACAGAGAAGACACAGAGTTTCACAGAGAAAATGGCTATTTATAACCTCAAAAT
>JAYUQN010001040.1:0-2516 GCA_043756725.1 Saprospiraceae bacterium | reverse complement strand
TGAAGGTTTAATAGGCTTTTTATGGGAAGTTGCTTCATTTTAGCTTTGTTTATTTCCATTTTAGCTTTTCAAGTAAAATAAAAATCGCATAACCCATTACCCACCAATGAATTATGCGATTTTTATTTTTCTAAAAAGCCCTTTTAAGCAAAAAATATGGTGCGAACGCTCCATCAAGCTGAAAGCATGACTGAGGGGGTAAATGGCATACTATCTCAAGCAACAATACCCTTCAAAGCCTTCACAAAAGTATCCAATTCTTCGATAGTTGTATAAACATGAGGCGTTACCCGCACCCCTTGTACATTCGCATAATCAATTGCCACTGTCCATATTTTATATTTTTCTAAGAGCGTTTTAGATAAAACAGCGGGCTTTAAGTTGGAAACGCCGACATTGGCGATGCCACATGCCCGCTGCGAATCGGCAGGTGTATTGACTGTTATGCCTTTCACATCCCGCACTTGTTTTGTCCAATATTCCTGTAAAAAACGAAGGCGGACTTCCTTGCGTTGGCTGCCTATTTTTTCATGAAACTGTATCGCATTTTCAATTGCTAAATCGGTATGAACAGGATGTGTGCCTGTGTGGTTGAGTTTGCGAATATCAGCATCTGGAAAACCTGTATCGGCAAAAAGCGACCAGATATTTTTGATTTTATCGTGTTTAACGAATAAAATCCCTACACCCAGTGGACAACCCAGCCATTTATGCAAACTCGACGCGTAATAATCGCAACCTAAATCATTGATTTTGAAGTCAATATGAGCGAAAGCATGTGCGCCATCTACTATAACCTCAACGCCATGACGATGCGCCATATCGCATATTTTTTTTATGGGTAAAATATGCCCAGTAATATTGACCATGTGACAAACCATCAGTAAACGGGTTTTAGGACTTATCGCTTTTTCATATAAATCCACGATTTCTTCATCCGATTTGGGATGATTGGGCAGGGAAATAATTTTATTCACAATCCCATACCGCTTGGCTTGTTGCTTAAACATATCGAGCATCGCCCCATAGTCTTGCAGTGCCATGACAGCTTCATCACCCGCTTTCCAATCTATGCCTGCTACGATTGTATCTATGGACTCAGTCGTATTGCGTGTAATCGCCAATTCCTCATGCGAACAACCGAGCAAAGTTGCCAATTTTTGACGCATGGCTAATTTATCGTCAAATTGCCGCGTCCGCATATAATACGAAGCTTGATAATTGACTTCTTTGACATGACTAATAAAGGCGTTTAAAACATCCTCGGATTGCATGGAATAATACCCATTTTCAAGGTTGATATAATCGGGTTTTAGGCGATAGGCTTTGCGGAGGGTGTTCCAGAAATCTTCATTTTCAGCGGCTTCTTGGGCTGTTAAACGGTCTATTTTTGAAAGCGATTTTTCTAAAGTTTCAAAAGACATAAGTGTGAAAGCGGCACTTGCACCCGCTATATTTTTTAAAAATGACCGTTTGGATGTTTGCATAATGATAAATTTATGGAATTTGATGAAATTACTGAGAGGGTGTAAGGTAAAGGTTTTTCTGAATTTTTATAAAAAATATCTGTTGTTTAGTAACGCTTATTTGCCTTTTTGTCATTCTGAGCGCAGCGAAAGAATGACAAAAAGGCAAGTAAGCGTTACTTATTTATTTTGCGTTTTTTAATTCTACTTTGGCACTCTGGAAATTCATGTGCGCCCCCCGACCCCCTCTGGCAGGGCTGTTAAGTTCTAAAAGATACAAAATTTAAATTCAAAATTGAAAAAAGTTCATTGACTTTATTGGGAAAAAGCGCAAAATTGTCTAAACAGGGCTTTAGCTTGTTGATTTTTAAGAGATTCAAAGCCACGGTATTGAGAATAGCGATAACGGTTGCTTTATAGGGGTCGGGGGGGCAGCTTGTGATTCCTTAGCTTAATGGCATTGGACTGAAGTCCGTGCCACGAATAAGTATATATAATAGTACCCGTTACTTTTCAATAACTTAATTAAGTTTTATAACTTTGCGCCCAATGGCAAGAATAATAGGCATAGACTTTGGGACAAAGCGCATCGGCATAGCCGTAACAGACCCCCTCCAAATCATCGCTTCACCCTTAGAAACGGTTGAAAATCACAAGATTATAGATTTTTTGACACACTATTTTTTCACCGAAGAGGTCGAATGTATTGTTGTAGGAGAACCTAAAAAATTAGATAATTCGGATGCCGAAATAATGCCTAAAATCAGAGCGTTTATAAAAAATTTGAATAAACATTTTCCAAATATCCCTGTTGAATTACAAGACGAGCGTTTCACCTCAGCCGATGCTAAAAGGATTATTCTTGAAAGCGGCATTAAAAAAATGAAACGCCGCGACAAAAGCCTTGTTGATAAAGTAAGCGCAAGTATCATTTTAAAAGAATGGATGGAAGCAACAGGGAAATGGCAACACTCATAATCAGACAATTAGAAATATTATGTTACTTCCTATTTACGCCTACGGGCATCCTGTTTTAAAGAAAAAAGCAGA
>JAYUQN010001039.1:0-6600 GCA_043756725.1 Saprospiraceae bacterium | reverse complement strand
ATTGTTTTTGGCATCTTTATACGACCAATTTTTAACTTTTTCGGGTTCAAGTATTCTAAATTTATCCAAAATGGAACTGCCTTCGTTGAAAATAATATGGGCTTTTTCAGATTGAAAATAGCTTAAAACATCATACAGACGGCGCTCTTCGGGGATGAAAGCAACAGCGCGTTCATAACTTTTTATGTTTTGCTCGAGCGAAGAGAGTTGGGCTTCTTCATCTAAGATTTTATTAAAATCAAGAACGGTTTTTGTTTCACAAGCCTCCCCCTCAGTATCCGTAAAGAAAAATGCCCCTCTGACCCGTGCCTTTTCAGATAACTGAAAAACAGGGTCAAAGGGGTAGTGGCGTTTGATAAATGTGTTGGCGGGTTGCTGAAAATAGTTATTAAAATGCTCGTCTAAAATTTTATCTTTTTCAATATAATTGGATGCCCAAGTGACATCAAATAATTGCCATTGATTATTAGTTTTTATAATATTCCAAGCATGAAACTCGACCGAATCTGCTTCGCCTTCTAAGGATTTGCTGTAGCCTGTAACGGTTCTGGCAGGAATCCCTGCTTTTTGACAGAGGGCTGTCATCAAATCGGCATATCCTCGACAAATACCTTTTCTATTGTAAAATACCGTATTGGGTTCTTGTTTGGACGTTCGCCTCTTAAGAGCTTCCCGCTCAGAAAAATCGTAATGAATATTTTGAGCCACCCAAACGAAGTAAAAACGAACGGCTTCACTTTCATTTTTAGTGTTGTTTTTACCAAAAGCCACAAGCGATTCGATACTTTCACAAGCATACGAGGGGGCGTTTTGAGCCAGTCTATCTATTGAGCTGAAATCAGTCGGCGAAGGATGTGCTGTTAGTCTATTACAGACGACAAACAGGCAAAGCATACCGATTAGAAGGTGCTTCATTTGTGAATTGTAAATTTCGTTATACTAAAATGTGCTGTTAAAAATTAGTCGGGACTCCAAACGGGTTTTTTTGAGTGAACATGTTTATAATTGTGTCCTACTTATGTGTGTGTGTTGTTCACTTCAAAAAAATGTTTGTTTTTAGAGATTTGTGAAATACGGGGCTTAATTTAAAAATTTAGCTTTTAATTCGGTTGAAGGTAACATACAATATTCTTGTTTGCCGAAGAATCGGTATCTGTTACTGGCAACAAAGTTATATAATAAATCCCTAATAGGTGAAGGAATGGCAATAAAAATATATAAAAATTTCCAAAATCCTTTTAATTGCCTTAAAATACGCAAAGCCGCAGTTGATTTTGTGTAGATTTCCTTGTTTTGTAGTAACATTACAGTTTTATATGCCTTTAAATCATAGCCAAAATGCTTTAAAACATTTTGACCTGTCTCTGATTGTAACGAGGCAAAAAGGAATTTATTTTCTATATCCCGTTTAATAATGAATTGGACGGAGGCGTTGCAGAGGTTGCAAACACCATCAAAAAGAATAAGCGGTTTATCTGGAAAGTGCATTTTTTGATATTTTAATTGAACATTAAACGACTGAAAGCCGTTTTAGTTCACAAGGATCGGTGGATAAATCTGCCGCTACAGCTTAAAATAATATGAATAGAAAAGCAGTCATAACAGGCGCAACCAAAGGCATCGGTCGGGCTATTGCTGAAAGCCTCGCTACTGAGGGATATGATATTGCCGTTTGTAGCCGTAGTGGAGAAGATTTGGCGGACATGCAAAAAGATTTTGCTCAACGCTTTCCCCGTGTTCAACTTTTGGTGCATGCTGCCGATGTGAGTAAAAAAGAGGAAGTAAAAATATTTGCGCAATTCATTGACAATCAATGGAATAGAGTAGATGTTTTGGTCAATAATGCAGGCAGTTACTTGCCCGGAGCCATCCATACTGAGGGGGAGGGTCGGCTCGAAACGTTGATGGAAACGAATCTTTATTCTGCTTATTATCTCACAAGGGCATTATTGCCTTTGATGATGGCGCATAAAAAAGGTTATATTTTCAATATGTGTAGCATTGCAAGTATAAACGCTTATCCGAATGGCGGGAGTTACAGCATTACGAAATTTGCGCTTTTGGGTTTTTCAAAAAACTTACGAGAAGAACTTAAACCGCATGGGATAAAAGTAACGGCTATATTGCCGGGCGCTACGTGGTCGGATTCATGGGCAGGTTTTGAAGCACCCGAAGAGCGGTTGATGCAACCACGCGATATTGCGGAGGTGATAGTTTCAGCTTTGCGTATGAGTGTAGGGGCGGTGATTGAGGACATTGTGTTGCGTCCGCAGTTGGGTGATTTATAACAGAATTTGAGTGATAGAAATAGATTAATTGAGCGTCTATACCTGAACCATGTTAAAATCCCATTTTTACTGAGGGGGTTCAATCAAAATTTCTCAAAAAACTTACCCTAAATCTGTGCACAAATTAAAAAATATTTTACCCCGTTTCAGGTATAGACGCTCATTTAACCTCTTTTTTAAGATTCGAATCTCAAGTCAAGGGCTTCAACCGCTAATTCAAGCTCTTCCATACCTACTTCATTGGAAATGGCATTTAAAATAGGAAAAGAATATCGGACAGGAAAAACGTTTCTACAACGCCAAGTTATTGTAGGCTCATGAGCTTTATTGAGCAAAGAAATGGTCATATCCATTTCTTTTACGGACTCTATAAAGCTTGATTTCATGAAGTCATAAAATTCATTTCTCTCATGTGATAAAACCCTTTTCAAGATAATATTGTCGTAACGGGTATTGCCTGGCGTCTTTTGGACATGTTGTTCTTTATGGGGTCCTTCTCGAGATTCAAGGGACTCAACATAGATATTTAAGCCGCTGACTTCGGAAACCCATAAAAAGTTGCCATTTAAAGTAACTGAAAAATGTGATGTACTGATGGAATTTTTCATTGGTAAAATTAAGGTTTTAAAAAAATTGAGTAAATTATTGAACATGGTTAAAAATTTTGAGGGTGATTGATTTGTTTTCACTTTGGTTACAAATATACTTATTATACTTTATAGTTTTTGTTTTAATATAAAAATCGCATAAAATATTGGGGGCGTATTTGAGTCTTCAATAAAAACACTTATATTTGTTTAAAATTAAAACAATGGTTGTTGCGGAAAAAATACCTGTTGCGAACAATATCCCCCTTGTGAAACGCAAACTAAACATTCCTTCCTCTCTTGTTTGGGAAGTGATTGATGGTCAGCCCTTGTATCGGCGAGGGTATAAAGATGTTATGAAAAAACTTAAAACCTTAGAAGAAATTATGGGTACAAGCAGTTATCAATCCCTTATTTGTCAATACATCAATAAACTACTTAATCGTCAATTGGATGATACACAATATGATGTCATGGCAAATGAAGTGGGTTTAAACCTCAAACTTCGGGATAATGTCTCTCAAGATATTGCGATTTACCCCTTGCTGTCGGCTGATAAAATTTCAAAAAAATACACCAACTACCCCGCTAAAATTGTGATTGAAGTAGATATTGACATTGACCCCTCAGTCATGAAAGATATTGAATACATGAATCTTAAAACGCAAAAACTCCTAAATTTTGGCGTTGAAAAAGTGATTTGGATATTGACCAATATTAAAAAAGTGATGGTTGCAACGCCTCATGCCCCGTGGATTATGGTTGACTGGAATCAAGATGTTGAAATTTTGGAAGGGATTACTTTTAATATTCAAGCTTTTTTGGATAAACGGGGGATTGATGCGAATAGTGTTTGAGGTTTTATGATTGCTTTTTTTGTAGAAATTTTAACAAATAAAAGTCTCCTAAAATATTGTATTTCAATAGATTATGCGACTTTAATTTTCAAAACTGATAATGTTTAAGATTAAACTATCCAAGGAAGTAACTTATTTGATATGGCAAAATCATAACTAATAATAGTGATACTTTTGACGTTGAAAATGGCTTGATAGGCTTTTAGGTTCTTTCTTAGTTCGTCTTGCATCGGGTTAAGAAACACCTCTTGCCCAGACATTACTTTTACCAGATGAACGATATTAATTATTGTATTGTTGTCTGGTAAAATTGTCATACAAGATTGCGTATTACTTCTATTTGTTAGAACCATTGAAACAGAGTGAATTGACTTATCTTTCAGCTCTGTTAGCCAATATTCAACTCTTGAAGAATTGCTCAAATCTTGTTGCAAATATTTAGGATTAGATGGGTTATCAAACGACTTTAATTCAACAAGCCACAGTGTATTAGCATTGCTGTCGAACCAACACACATCTGTTTCTTTAACACCTTTCCCTGAAATATTATTATAAGCTGGGCATATACTAAACTGAAAATAATTTTTATCGGGAAATTGAACTTTTACACCATTTTCTTCAATTAAAATCATAATGACAAGTTAATTTTTAAGTCATCGTTATACATGGATAACGACTCGTTTATTATGCTATTCTCAGGCAAAATCCCATCTATCAAATTAGAGAAAGTAGTTGTTACAGGCATTCCCTTTATTTTATTTAAATTCCAACATTGTATATTTACTTTATCTCTTTTACCACATAAAGCCATTTGCTTAATAACAAAATAACTGTGAGTGGCAATAAAAATTTGTACCCCAGCTTTGCTTATTTTTACCAACATTTCAACCAATTGCCTAACGGCATCTGGGTGTAATGCTGTTTCTGGTTCATCCATAAACAATATTGTCCCTTTTTTTAATTGCCTATTATTTATAAGTGTTGTTAATATGCCAATTTTCTTGATACCTTCTGCTGTTTGTTGCATCGCAAATTGTTGATTCCCTTTTTTAAAAAGGAAAGGCTCAGTTTGCTGCCCTGTTTGCTCAATTTTTCCTTCAAACAAGTCTTCTAGATTTTTATTAACATTACTTAATTCCGTAGCAACACGTCCTCTTGTAGTTTCAACACTAAGGGCTTTTATTAAGTCTAAATAAGTATCATCAAAACCTTTCCCATATAAAACTTCTCTCAGAGAACGAATATCATTAAAGGCTGTTAGGACTTCTTTTGCAGGAATAAAAAGTGCGTTCATACTATCATCTGATATAGGTTTCACACCATTATCAATACCATGTGTAATCGTTGATTCTGTTCTTTCTCCAAATGAAAAATTAATAGGCTGGCTGTATTTAGAGCTTTGAATCTCTATTTGAATCTCTACTTCAAGTCTGTCATTTGCACCCTTTTGCACTAAATCTCCTAAGCCGTTTTTGCGCGGCATAAAGGTATCTTGCAGTTTTTCAGCTAATACTTTTTTAAATGAAATATCACCACTTTTTTTCTTCAAACTATATATTTCCAGTGTTTTTGAGGCAGCATATAATAATTTCAACAACCCCGTCTTACCAGTATCATTTTTTCCTATGATAATGTTGATACCAGGTATGTCATTCGCTTGTAAATCTGAATGAACCATAAAATTTTTAATAGCTATTTCCTTAATCATTTACGATTTTTATTTTAATTCAGCACTTCGAATAATTAATTACATTGCAAATGTAAAAATCTTTTGATGAAATTCAAATGTATCAGTTTAATAACTCTTTCGCTCTTACCAATGTCTTCACCAACCCCTCAGTATCCGTCCCCCCCGCAGTTGCAAAAGTGGGTTGTCCTCCGCCACCACCTTTAATATCCTTCGCCAATTCTTTCACCATTGCCCCAGCGTTCCAGTTTTTAGCTTTTGCCAAATCAGGACTGATACAAATTGTCAATTGCGGTTTATCGTTTGAAACAGTGCCAAAAACGATGACAGCATTGCCAACTTCCTTTTCAAGATTGGTTGCCAATGTTTTCACCGCATTGTTATCGCTCAAACTGATTTGTTTTATCAATAAATTGACCCCCTCAGTATTTTGAAACTCAGAACGCAATACTTTCTGCAAAGCCGCAGCTTGTTCCAAATACAAAGCCTCAATTTGTTTTTGCAACCGTTTATTGTCTTCTTGCAAATCCGTGACTTTTTGAAGCACATCTTTTGGATTTTTAAGTAACGTTTCAATACTACTTAGTTTTTCCAATTTTTTGTTCATATAGGCTTCCGCTTCTGCGCCTGTTACGGCTTCTATGCGGCGAACACCCGCTGCAATTGCCGCTTCTGACGTGATTTTAAAAGTGCCGATTCGACCTGTTTCTTTGATGTGCGTACCGCCACATAATTCTATTGAAAAATCATTACCAAATGTAATCATCCGAACTGATTCACCGTATTTTTCACCAAAAAGCATCATGGCACCTGATTTTCGGGCTTCTTCAATCGGTACATTACGGGCTTCTTCAAGTTGTATATTAACCCGAATTCGCTCATTTACGAAGGATTCTATTTCAGCCAAATCTGCATCACTTATTTTTTCAAAATGCGAAACATCAAAGCGCAAATATTCGTCATTGACTAATGACCCTTTTTGCGCCACGTGGTCGCCTAAAATTATCCGCAAAACGGCGTGTAACAAATGCGTTGCCGTGTGATTGGCTTCAATTTTCTTGCGCCTTTGCACATCTACAATGCCCCCAACGCCTACTCTTATATTTTCGGGGAGGGTGGTGACGTAATGAATAATTAAATCATTTTCTTTTTTCGTATCCGTTACTTCAATCGGTTCACCG
>JAYUQN010001038.1:0-2523 GCA_043756725.1 Saprospiraceae bacterium | reverse complement strand
TAGAGAACGATGAATTTAAGTAATCTTAAACCCGCAAAAGGGGCGACACATAGTGGAAAGCGCATCGGTAGAGGTGAAGGTTCTGGACATGGTGGCACGTCTACACGGGGTCATAAAGGGGATAAAGCCCGCTCTGGTCACAAAAACAAACGCGGTCATGAAGGTGGTCAGACACCGATGCAACGCCGTTTGCCTAAGTTTGGTTTCAAAAACCCGAACCGTGTGGAGTATGTAGCTTTCAATTTGGCAAACCTTCAAGCATTTGCTGAAAAGCATGGCGTTACTGAAATAACACCTGCCACACTCTATGCAGAAGGCATTATAAAAAAGACCGATCTCGTTAAAGTTTTGGCTAATGGCGAGTTGAAATCGAAATTAAACGTAACGGCTCATGCTTGTTCGGCTACCGCAAAATCTGCGATAGAAGCAATAGGTGGAACTCTTACAGTTGCGTAACCTTTTAGTTGGAAAATCGTTAAAGGTTAGTCCGATTTTTTACGCTAAAAAATAGAAATCTCAATTTCGATGAACAATTTAATTCAGACTTTTAAAAATATCTGGAGTATTCCAGAACTCAAGCAGCGCATACTCTACACACTTGCGCTCTTATTCGTCTTCCGTTTGGGAACGTTCGTGCTATTGCCAGGTGTTAATGCCTCGGTTTTAGCTTCATTGGCTCAAAGTGGCGCTAATAAGAATGACCTATTGGGCTTGATTAATACTTTCACGGGTGGTGCTTTTGCTAAAGGGGCTATCTTCGCTTTGGGTGTTATGCCTTATATTACGGCTTCTATCATCATTCAGTTGCTCACTTTCGCTGTACCTTATTTCCAGCGTTTACAGCAACATGAAGGCGAATCAGGCAGAAAAAAATTGAATCAATTAACACGTTTCCTTACTATCGGTGTTACGATGGTGCAAGGTAGTGGTTATTTAACATATCTCACAACACAAGGAGCTATTGCTCCTGGTTTATCTGCGGGTGTTTTCTGGTTCTCTGGTTTGGTGATTTTAACAGCAGGTACAGTTCTGGCTATGTGGTTGGGTGAGCGCATCACGGAAAAAGGTTTGGGCAATGGTACTTCTTTTATTATCATGTCTGGTATCATAGATGCTTTCCCCGCTGCTTTAGTTACAGAGTTTCAATTGCAAAGCGGTTTTGCTTTTGTACTTGAAATGGCAGTTTGGTTTGCAACTGTTATGGGTATTATAGTTGTTATTCAAGCGGTACGCCGTATTCCACTACAATTTGCTAAACGCATGGTAGGTCGTACAGGAGCCTCTTTACCACAACAAACAAATAGAGATTATTTACCTATTAAACTCAACTCTGCGGGTGTAATGCCAATCATTTTTGCGCAAGCGTTGATGTTTATTCCTTCTACGATAGCTCAATTTATGTCAGGTCAAGGCAGTCCAACTGGGTTTTTGGCTCAATTGAACGATTATACCTCATTGCCACATAACGTGTTGTACTTCGTTTTGGTAGTAATTTTCACTTATGTTTATACGGCTTTGATAGTCAATCCACAGCAATATTCTGAATATTTGAAACGTCAAAATGCTTTTATTCCGGGTGTAAAACCGGGTCAGAATACAGCAGAGTTTATAGACTCCGTTACAACACGCATTACTTTACCGGGTGCCATTATTTTGGGTTTCATCTCAATATTGCCGGGTATAGCTGCTTTTATGGGTGTCAATGCAGGGTTTGCTCGCTTCTTTGGTGGTACATCTGTTTTGATTATGATTGGTGTTGTTTTAGATACATTAACGCAAATAGAATCCTATCTTTTACTTCGCAAATACGATGGCTTGGTGAAAAGCGGCAAATTACAAGGTCGTGGCGGTTTAGTCAATGTTGGCGAAGGAGGTATATAAAATAATGATGAATGATAAATGATAAATAATGAATAAGTGAAATACTATAATTCTTTATTTATCATTCATTATTCATTATTAAAATAAAACAAACAATGCAGTCAAGTGAAAAGAAAGAGATTTATTATAAAACGGATGATGAAATTGAATTAATCCGTGAAAGTTCTTTGTTAGTTTCTAAAACTTTAGCTTATGTGGGGTCTCTCGTGAAACCCGGTGTTACGACAGCTTTTTTAGATAGAGAAGCTGAAACTTTCATTCGGGATAATAAAGGTATTCCCGCTTTCAAAGGGTATCGCGATTTTCCTGCAACTTTATGTATTTCCGTTAACGAGGGCGTTGTGCATGGCATACCTACTGAAAAAGAGATTGGTGAAAATGATGTGCTATCAATAGATTGCGGTACTTTACTTGATGGTTATTTTGGAGATTCTGCTTACACTTTTGCTTTAGGTGGTGTATCCCCCTCAGTATTGAACTTGTTGAATGTCACTAATACCTCACTTTATAAAGGTATTGAACAAGCACAAGTAGGTAAAAGAGTAGGAGATATTGGTTTTGCTATCTTTGAATTTTGTGAACGCAAATACAAATATGGCGTCGTCAGAGATTTAGTGGGTCATGGTCTTGGAAAAGCATTGC
>JAYUQN010001037.1:0-2524 GCA_043756725.1 Saprospiraceae bacterium | reverse complement strand
CAATCGTAAAAAGCCAGAAGATCAAGACATTGAAGAAGAATTGGCGAGTATTGCCTAAAAAGAAAAATCCATCTCAATTAAGAGATGGATTTTTTTTTTAAGTTAGACTCTTTATTAAGAGAATTTTTTAACTAACCAAATGACTAAACTAACACTACCAGCAAGCCAGCAAAGAGATGAAAGCAGCCATAATGCCCCAAAGCCACTTGTAACAGTTGCAGCAGCTAAAATACTTAATACGAGACCAGCGCCCCAACCAAAAATCCAAAACCACATCCATTTATTGACGGGGTCACTAAAGTCAACACCCGCTTTTTTGAACAGCTTTTCAAATTTCGCCATTCTTTTTTGGGCTTTAAATTCTTTCTTTAAATCGTTTTTCTGTTTTTCGATCGTGGTGGCAGTTGATTGAGAAGAATGCGTTTCAATCATAGCATACGTGGGCTGGATGAAGAAAAACGCGCCGATGAGTAGGAGTAAGGTTGTAAATTTCATTTGTTTCATCATTAGGTTTGTTTTAAAAAAAATTAATAAAAGTGATTTACAGGGACAAGTTATGCGTTTTTAAGATAATAGTAAAGACTCTTCTATATTATTTTTTTAAAATAGTGATTGTTAAAAATACCCAACCTAAGAGAAACAAAATGCCGCCAATAGGTGTGATTGCACCGACCCAATTGCCCCCCCGTATGTGTAGCGGCAAAGTAAGTAAGCAGATACAACGAACCCGAAAAGAAAAGTATGCCGAAAGTAAAAAACCAAGCACTGCGCCGTAACCACGGACTGTCTATAAATTGTGAAACAAGGACAGTTAAAGCAATCGCAAAAGCATGGTAAAGTTGATATTGCACACCTGTTTTAAAAACCTCTATTTTGTCGGGCAAAACGAGCTGCTTTAAACCATGTGCACCAAAGGCTCCCAGCGCAACAGCAAGGGCAGCGAGTAGGGTAGCGGCGGCAAGAAAGTCTTTGTTTTTCATGTAATTTTTTACTCAGTTAAAATTTTCTGTCTATCTTAAAATTATGAATGAATAGTTTAGGCTTACTAATTCTACTTTGGCACTCTGGAAATTCATGCGCCCCCCCTCTGGGGAAGGGCTGTTAAGTTCTGATTTTAGCACTCGAAAAAGCCCAAGCATCCCCCTACCCCAAAGGGCAATGCCATTAAGCTAAGGAATTATAAAAATAACTAAAAAGTAGGCTAAAAAGCCCCTAAAGCATAAGTTTCGCTTAAAATTTGAGGTAGTTTTGTGAAATTAGTGGCTTCAAGTCGTCAAAATCTAAAAACCCGAAGGGTTTGAACGTGAATAACCCTTGATGCAATTAAGGGGGTCAAGCGATGGAACGCTTGTAACAAACCCAAAGGGTTTGAATTTGCGTGTCCGATTTACATTATCACATTCAAACCCTTCGGGTTTGTTACAAGCGTTCCATCGCTTGACCCCCTTGATTGCATCAAGGGTTATTCACGTTCAAACCCTTCGGGTTTTTAGATTTTGACGACTTGAAGCCACTAATTTTACAAAACTACCTCAAATTTTAAGCGAAACGTATGCTTTAGTGGCTTTTTAGTCTATTTTTAGCCATTATTTGAGATTCCTTAGCTTAATGGCATTGCCCCAAAGGGGAGTACATCCGAAGAAAGTCAGAATTTGGTACTTTTTCAAAGTTATTTTGATAAAAACTTGCAAAAATCTTGACTACTTCCGATGTACTCCCCTTTGGGGTAGGGGGATGCTCGGGCTTTTTCGAGTGCTAAAATCAGAACTTAACAGCCCTCTGGGGGTCGGGGGGCGCGCATGAATTTCCAGAGTGCCAAAGTAGAACTAAGAAGCTGCAAATATACTAAAAAAGCCTTGTAAATCAATGACTTACAAGGCTTAAGGAGAAGCGATACCTAAGGTTTAATCGGTGTCTCTTTCAATTTAATGACCGATGTTTTATAACTCTCTGCTTTTTGATTAAATTTAGGTACATCTTCATTGATTATTTTGCGCAGTTTTTGGATATAACCATCTGCCGCTTTGCTAAGGTCTTCATAAGCCTCTTGCACCTGTTTGTTGGGTTTGGTATCTGCTGACGAAGCCACATTATTGAGACCTGCCAATTTATCGTTCAACTTGATAGGCAAGGCGAGGAGGTCTTGAAAAGCTTTTGCTTTGTGCTGTATCAATTCATCCTCCACCGTTTGCATTTCTGCCATCATCGGTTTAGAAATTTTCTCCAATTCCTTTTTGAAAGCAGTGTCTTGAACTGAACCCATATAGTCTGTAATCTGCTTGCGAATGGTGCGTAGGTCGTTCACCGTTTTATGCGTTTCACTCAATTTATCGCGCACACGGAGTTGAAAACGAGAATTTTCAGTCAAATCTTCAACAGGTGTTTCTACACGTGGGTCTTTTTTAATTTCAAAACTTTGCTTGCCAATAACCTCGTTACCAACTATCATTTCAACAGCATATTTGCCCGGGGGCACTTTCGGTCCAATCACCGAGCCAGACCACATCATGGCAGGAGACCCCTC
>JAYUQN010001036.1:0-2524 GCA_043756725.1 Saprospiraceae bacterium | reverse complement strand
TCTATTCACGAAATAACATTCCTACTTGCAATTATTTTTTGTTGGAAAATAGACCCAATAAGAAATTGGCTTTTAGTTTTGTTTGCGATACATTTTGCAGTAAGGGTTTGGACACTTGCCTACTTTGCGCCAAACATTATTGAGTTTCTTGATTTTTGTAACCAGCGTTCCAAACTCGTTGATTCAATGTCTGAAACACGGTTGTAGAAAATAGAGGCATCTTTAAATTTTTCTCCCCTGATGCTTAAATTTTCTTCTTCAAAATCAGCACCACTCCAAAACATGAGTCTGATACCGAGTTTCTCTTTGCTGTAACCAACAATGGGGTTGCCCTCCAAAAACCAAACGGGGTGAGCGTGCCAAATTTTGTTTTCGGCTTCGGGCAGCCCCTTGTCAATTATGGTAGCAAGTCGGTCGCAAATACCTTTGCAATCCGTTACTTGTTTGTCATTATAGTCTTGAATTTCTTTTTTCATTTTTAAAATACTGAGGGGGTAGTTTTATAACTATGCCCCATTAAATGCTGTTTGCAAGGCTTTAGTATCAATTTTTCGCATTTTCATCATCGCTTGCATCGCCCGATTCGCTTTTTCACGGTCAGGGTCGTTCAGCAATTTTGATAAAAGTTTGGGCACTATTTGCCATGACACGCCGAATCGGTCTTTCAGCCAGGCACACATACTTCCTTCACCATCCTCTGTCAATTTTTCCCAATAGTAGTCCACTTCTTCTTGGTTTTCACAATCCACGACCAAAGAAATGGCTTCATTGAAAACAAAAGGATGCTCTCCAGAACTTTCCATTGCCGTAAAATCCTGATTATTGAGCGTAAATTGGGCATGTTTTATATTGCCTTCCTTATCGCCTTCGCCTGCTTCATAGCGGGCAATGCCTTTTATAGCACTGTTTTTAAACAGATTTGTATAAAAGTTCATCGCCTCTTCTGCCTTGCCGTTTTGATTGCCGACAAATATCAAAGAAGGGAAAATTTGTTGCTCTGTTTCACTGATTTTCCCCATTGAAATTTGCCATGAAATTCCGAAACGGTCTTGCAACCAACCATATTTTTCGCTCCATGCATATTTATCATAAGGCATCAATACGGAGCCACCGTCTGATAGTTTTTGCCACGTGGCATCTGCTTCTGCTTCCGTTTCCAACATAACAGAAAAGGAGATGGAAGGATTGGGTTTGAAATGGGGTCCCCCATTCAAGCCCATAAATTTATGTCCATATAATTCAAAATTCACAACCATTGGGGTATCATCCGTAATTTTTGAATTTGGAAAAACAGAGCAGTAAAACTGAGCAGCAGCTTTGGCTTGCCCATCAAACCATAAACAAGGGAAAATTTTATTCTTATTACCTTGTGTTTGTGCTTCGGCATATTTTTTAAAATTATTTAAAATGGCTTGCCAACCGCCTTTTTGCAGCTCAATGGGGTTTTCATTTTCAGCTTCAAAAACCTCCGTAACTTTAGTGGTTTCACCCTTTTTTGTAAAGGTAACCTCCGCTTTCCGACCGTCGTCCATCGTATAGGCAATGGTTTGATTTTTTTTCACAGTATCATACACGCCGCCAAAATCAAAACTGAAACTGCCATCTTTGGCTGCCATTGTGTAGCTGAAACGACCGCCTTTGCGCAAATCGTTGGTGGCTGCGGGGGTGTGCCAATCATCTGATGCGTTGTTCCATTTCATAACATGCTCGGGCATCGTCCAGAGTTCCCACACTTTTTCTTCGGGTGCATTTATGAGGGCATCTACGGTAAGGACTGTTTTTTCAGTGCCTTCTGCCAAAGCTTTTACCTTATCCAGAGCCATTGGAAACTTTTCACTAAAATAATTTTCAAAATTATCATCAGCGTCTAAAGTGACTTTGAGGTCGGTCGTATTGCCGTTTTCAATCAAGGTATAATTTTCTAAACTACCTGACCAGCCTTCTGTTTTAGCCGATTCAAAATCTTCATTGCCGTTTTTAACAACGCCTAAATGCTCAAATGACATAAATTCATGCGGAATTTTTCGGGCAATACGGCTTGTCATACCGTTGCCTTTGCCATCCATGAAGAAGATTTTACTGCCTTCCTGCCAATCGGATTCAGCATAGGAGCCTTCTTGAAAAACAGAAGTCCATTGGCGGTAGCTTTTATCATCCCAAAGGGTCTGCCAGACTTGCGCTTTTGGGGCATTGATTTGGATAGCAAAATTAAGCTTTTTCATTTTTATATATTTAATGGTTTAGTATTATGATTTTTAATGTGTGATAAAATATGATTAAAATTTTTATTATTCCTTACCTGCTTTGATAGTGCAAATATAAAATGTTTTAAAAGATAAAAAAAAGGGTAATAATGACAAATAAAGGGGTAAATTACGATAAACTTTTTGTTTGTTGTTGTTGTTGTTCTGAAAACAATTTTTATGTTGCTGTAATTTTTCGTGTGCAAATGTAGAGACGTTGCAGTGCAACGTCTCTACGTGGTTCATTTTAACAAGGTTATTGAAACAAAATACCCTATTAC
>JAYUQN010001035.1:0-2526 GCA_043756725.1 Saprospiraceae bacterium | reverse complement strand
AACAAGGTGAAATACTGGATTTCAGAACCCTTAAAGACAAAGCTATACAACGACATGATGTGCTGACCAGTTCAAAATGGAAGCTCATGAAATAGCCTGTAGCTTTGGCTTTAGCCGAACCCTGTTAAAACGCCTTTAGGCGTTGGCATTAACGCCTAAAGGCGTTTTAACAGGGTTCGGCTAAAGCCGAAGCTACGGATGCTCAATACCAAATGTTAATATTTTTCAAGTGCTAAAATAATAAAATGCGTAAAACTATCATTGTAAAAGTATTACGCATTTTTTAATTTTAAAATGTGTTAATTCACTGTTTTGAAAACGCTTTTAACCTATTTAGGGTAAAATATAGCATGGGTTTTGTCTTAATGTAACTATCATCTAAAACGATTTTGTCACAGTAAAATTTAACACACATGAGAAAATTATTATCTTTAATGGCTTTCATTGCCATCTCTAACGGCTTATCTGCTCAAACTTTTATTGGAAAATGGGCACGTACAACCGACGTACTTGACACACCTACTTCTCTTATCATCAACAGCAACGGTACTTTTGAAATCTCTCGCGGCACTGTCAGCACACGCGGCATTTATGAAATGAAAAACAATGTTCTTGAGTTGTTCGACAAAGCAGGCGACGATATGGACAGCGTTCGAGGATTGGGAAAATATGTTGTTTCTGTGGTTGGTGAAAATTTGACGTTGAAACCCGTAGAAGACGCAGCCGTTTACCGCAACTTCATTTTATCTAACGTTCTTTGGTCAAAAATAACATCTGGCGAAGGCACAACTTCAATGGGTGGCGGTAGAAAATAATAGATATTTTAAGGACACAATATAATATATAAAAGCCTTCCAAAGTTTGTTATGAACTTGGAAGGCTTTCTGCATTTTTTTTTTGAAACACAAAGGAACAAAGAAAACTAAGTTAGGTGTTGACAGCTTTGTTTTCTTTGTTCCTTTGTGTTTCAAAAAAAGAATTTGTATTTCTTAAAGGTCAAACTCCTCCAATTTTCTTAAAATATTCTTCTTTTCCTTCAAATGCTCTTCAATATCCTTCATTTCAAGATTCAACGCCACGACAGATAAATGGATTTCACGCAAGGAGATAATCAACGAAACTATCAGCGCACCCATACCCACGCCAAATATATTTCGGGCAATAAGCGGGCGGTTTTCAAAAATGAAAAACATGCTAATGACGCATAAAAGCAAGGAAGTAACGGCTAAAAACTGCATGTTGCGTATCAAAAACACGCGACGCCGTAGGTTGCGAATTTGTCCAATAATATGTTCTGCCCCACTTTCTGTAAATTTTTCTTTCAAACTTCGTATTAAGGTCGAAGTAGAGAGAAAACGGTTAGTATATGCCAAAAGCAACAGGGAAATGGCAGGAAAGAGAACGGCGGGTGTGGTGATTGAGAATTCCATATTGGTTTTCCTTCTTTATTTATTATAGTTGAGGAACTAACCGATTAAGTAAAATATCTTTAAATTTTCGCAAAACAAGAAGAATTTTTTGTAATTCTTTAGAGTCTGTAGCACTTAATCCTTCCGCAATGGCGTACTCTCGTCCGTGTAAAACCATAAAATACCATTGTTCACCAATAACGTGACAACCGTAAATAGGCTTACCATCTTTATTTTGTTCTTGAGCAATGAGCATAGCTAATAAGACTTGGGCAACGGGGTCTTTTGGTCTTTTTTTAGGTTTGTATTCATGGAAGTAAAAATAGGGATGTTCAATCAAATCTTCAATCACTTGCGCTATGGTAAAATCGGCAATCACTTTGAGAGAATGACCTTGTACAACCCCAGCCATTTCAGCTTCAAAAACACCTTGATAAGGTTTCGTATCATAATCTGCCATGTCCAAGATGAAAGCGATAAATTTCATTTTCAAGGTTTCTTCATTCCAACCATTGACATTTTCAAGCAAAACCACCCGTCGCTTTTCAAGCATTTTAAGGTCAAACTCTGTCAAATCATTTTCAACAGTTAACCATTCTTCTAAAAGCGGAAAGCCAGAAAAAATACGCTGAATGCCAAAGGTTTTAATTACTAAACCCGCCGACCATATAACTTGTGGTAATTTTGCCATTATTTTTAGACTATTTTATGCAAAAATAGACAATTTTACTCGAATTAACAAGTAAATACTGAGGGGATAAAAAGTTAGTCAAGCATTGGTTTTATTTACAATATCAAGTAATTTTGTATTCTGTTGACGAAGATGAGATATTTTTTGCTGCAAATGTTCTATCATTTTTTCGTTGTGATAGACAGCATTATTATTGCCAATCGCTGCATTATGACCATTTTCGACATTGAAAATATTTTTTTCATCAAAGTCAAGGATTTGACGGGCATCTATTTCTAATATTTTTGCAATGTCGTCCAAACGAGTCAGCGTCATTTCTGTTTCATCTCGCTCAATTTTGCCGTAGGCTGTTATACTCAAACCAAGACGTTGCGCCATATATTCTTGAGTATAGTCTTTATATTCTCTAATTTTCTTAATTTTGTT
>JAYUQN010001034.1:0-6628 GCA_043756725.1 Saprospiraceae bacterium | reverse complement strand
AAAAAGGCTTAAATGCTGTTAAAGTTAAGAAAGCTTAACAACAACGGACAATTGACAACGGACAAAGAACAAATTCTGTTTTACGTCCGTTGTCCGTTGTCCATTTTACTTTCTCCATTGTCAATTGTCCATTTTCAGTTGTCCCTTATTTCACTTCTTTCACCACATTTTGAAACTCCACCTGCGCCTTATCCAATTTTTTACGCTGAATGTCATATACTTGCCCTTGTTGGTCTGTCGGCGGATGGTCACCGCTGGATTGAATACTTTCCTTTGAAATAGCTAAAAAGCGTTCTAAAATTTGGACAGGATTGCGAAAATTGTCTTGCCTTGCACCCGTTTGGCGAATGTCTAAAAGCTCACTTTCAATTTTATACAACTTCTCTTCTTGATTGCGCAATTCATTCGTTTTTTCAAGCACTTTTTCAGTAGCGATACGTTTTTGCAAATCGGCGCGGCGGCGTTCAATATCTTCTATTAAGTGGGTCGTTTCCTTAATAGCTTTATTGAGTTTCAAGCCAAAGGTGTATTGTTTTTCAATTTCAAAAGTAGAATTGGGCGTATTTGGGTCTTTTAGCACGTCAAAATCTTGCTCCAAAGTGATATTTTCTGCTTTTATGTGGGCAGAGTAAGTGCCGGGTGGTACGCGCGGTGCATTCAAACCAGGCTGCATATCCAAATCCCACGGATAGATATTGCGCTCGCCTTTGTCGTTCAGTTCTACCCATTCTTTATCACGAGGCTTTGTTCGGAGTTTCGGCAATTTGGCAGGTTCGCTGCGCAAATCCCAATATATACGATTGATACCCAATTTGTTACTACCCTTCAGTTGCCGTATCGTGTCGCCTTTAGTGTTCAAAATAACGATGTCGCACGGCTTTTTCAAAGTGTCTTTTAAGTAAAAATTGAGACTTGCGCCATACGTGGGGTTTTGTCCTGCAAATTGGTCCCGCTCGGTATGAACGCCTTGTTTTGCTTGAAAACGATAAGCGGGACGAATGCCAAACAAATGAACATTGCTATTTTGCACCCCCTCAGTAAATTCACGAATGGGCGTAATATCATCCAATATATAAAATCCACGACCATAAGTTCCGATAACTAAATCACGGAAATTCTTTTGAATGGCAATGCCATAAACGGGAACGGGCGGCAAATTATTTTTCAACCGTATCCAGTTTTTACCATCATTGGGTGAAAAATAGACGCCATTGTCAGTGCCTGCCCACAACAATCCTTGTTTTTCAGGGTCTTCTTTTATTTGAAAAATAGTACTTGATTGATTTTGTGGAATATCGCCTACGATTTTAGTCCATGTTTTACCATAATCCGTTGTTTTAAAAATATAGGATTTGAAATCGCCGACATAAATAAAACGGTAGGAAATGTATGCCGTGCCTTCGTCAAAATTGGAAGGGTCTATACAGGACACCGTACCATTTGAAGGCAAATTAGGGATATTGGCAGTTAAATCCGTCCAATTTTTACCACCATCGGTTGTCAAATGCAACAAACCATCATTAGAACCCGCCCATATTATATTTTCACGCAAAGGCGATTCTGCCATATTCAAAAGCGTGCAAGCATCCCATGTGAAAAGATTATCGTTTGCCATGCCGCCCGAATTGCCCATTTTAGCAGGGTCTTTGCTCGTCAAATCGGGGCTGATAATTTGCCAAGATTGCCCCCCATTTGTCGTTTGATGGACGTATTGACTGCCCACCAACACTTTGTTAGGGTTATGTTTTGAAACCACCATCGGAAAATTCCAATGCCAACGGTATTTCATATCAGAAGGCGTCCAACCATAACCTGTTTCGGGATAGACACGGACATCTCGAGCCAGACCTGTTTCCAAATTGGTCACATCCAGACCACCATCATAGCAGCCAGACCAGACAATTTTACTATTACTTGGGTCGGGTTGCGCAAACCCGCTTTCACAACCGCCCACATTCTGCCACATACTGAGGGGTATGTTTCCTTGCAAACTATTGCTCGGTCCGCGATAGGAATAGCCATCTTGCCGATTGCCATACACATTATAAGGAATATCGTTATCAACTGCCACGTGATACAATTGAGCAATGGGTAAATTAACATTTTGCCACGTTTTGCCGCCGTTGAAAGTCATATTCATGCAACCATCGTGTGCTACCATAGCACGGTCGGAGTTTCGGGGGTCAAACCACATATCGTGGCAATCGCCGCCCATAGCCCAGGGGCTGCCCTCGCCTTTCACCCACGTTTTGCCGCCATCTTTCGACTTTGAAATATTCACGCAGATGGTATAAACTTCATCAGGGTTGCCAGTTGACACCCGTACCCGAGTATAATAGGGCGCCCTTTGCGCCATCGAATGGTCTTTTCGCATCACCTCCCACTTGTCGCCGCCATCTTTCGAACGGTATAAAATG
This sequence comes from Saprospiraceae bacterium, assembly GCA_043756725.1. Lineage (GTDB taxonomy): Bacteria > Bacteroidota > Bacteroidia > Chitinophagales > Saprospiraceae > JAAFJT01. The sequence goes on along the minus strand of JAYUQN010001034.1, from coordinate 4,211 downwards.
GGTTCTTTGTCCTCAATCAACGCATAAACAATCAATGGATTAGAAGGCGCAATACAGACAGAAGTTTTACCCACAATATGGTCAGAGCCAAAGGGTATTTGCCCTTTTTTATTCAAGGGTTCCCAGTTTTTACCCCCATCTTTTGAACGATAAATGCCGCTGCCTTTGCCCCCACTGTTGAGTCCAGAGTTTTTGACGTCCACTTGCCACATAGCGGCAAAGAGATTATTAGGATATTGCGGGTCAATTTCAATTTCATTACAGCCCGTTTTATCGTCAATAAACAGGATTTGCTGCCAATTTTTACCGCCATCTATGGTTTTATAGACACCCCGCTCTTGTTGTGGCGCATGTGTATGACCCAAAGCTGCTACATAAACGATATTGGTATCTGTGGGATGAACGACAATGCGTCCGATGCGCCCTGTCTTTTTTAAACCCATGTTTTGCCACGTTTTACCCCCATCCATTGACTTATAAACGCCATTGCCGATGGGATGTGCGGGACGTATAACAAATGTTTCACCTGTACCCGCCCACACATGTTTGGAATTGGACGGTGCGATTGCTAAAGAGCCAATAGCGCAGACATCTTCATCGTCAAAAATGGGTTTCCAATTGAACCCCCCGTCCTCTGTTTTCCAAATACCGCCCGACGCTGCGCCGATGTAGGAGACCATCGGATTGCCCGTTTCGCCGACAACAGCAGAGGCACGATTGCCATCTACACCAATATAGCGGTATTTGAGTTCAGAAAATAATTTGGCGTCGAAAGACTGCGCATAAGAAGCGACAGTGAAAAGCAGGCAAAGTGCTGCGAGTTGGATGTATTTTTTCATAGTTTATTGATTTTGTTCAATGAAGCACGAATATATTGAAATTTTAGATATTAAAAAGTTTTTTTTGACGTAGCTTCGGATTCATCCGAACGCGTAGCTTCGCCTTTAGGCGAACCCGTTTAGACGGCTTTAGCCGTCGTTATATTGTATAACGACAATAACGGCTGAAGCCGTTAAAACGGGTTCGCCTAAAGGCGAAGCTACAACTGCTCTAAAAGCCAATCCCGTTCTGTCAATAAGGAATCTAAATCGGCATATTCGCCCAATTCGTAATAAATCCGCATCAAAACACATCGTGCATCGAGGTTATAAAGCACTTCTTTTAGAGTCACTTCTTGCAATAATTGATGGCTTTAGGATAGTCTTTTTGCCTAAAATGAAATAAAGTATAATTGTTTTACCAAGATAATAGTGTGATATTTGTACGGAAATTAACTTGAATTAGGATTTTTAGGATTTTTATGAAACGACTATTTATAATCCTAATGATTTTGTGTTTTAAAAGTATTGCTTTTGGGCAAGGGTGGTGGCGATATTATCTAAAAGATGAGCTACAGAACTCAACAAATTTCGGCATAGTACAAAACAATGGACTTTTTATTTTAGGAAGTACTGACGAGAGCAAAACAGCCTACAATTTACTTAAAATAGATGCAAATGGCAAAATCATTAATCAAAATAGTACGCCCAAATTTGCGCCGAGAGGAATATTTTTTGGACTCAAAAATAAGAATTTTCTTTTTGTAATTCCACCTAAAACTATAACAGATACAACAGCAGCAGCAGTTAATTTGCCTAATTTAATTCATCTTGATTCGAACGGCATAGTGTTAAAAACAGATACACTCCCTTTAAATATTTCATTATTGAATCTCGAACGAAAAAATGATTCAATTTTTTATTCCATCAAATACAGAATGGATAGTGCAGAATTGGTTGTTTTTAATATAAATAAAAAAGAAATTATCTCAAAATATGGCATAGAAAAATTGTCCTTCACTTACAATAGCCGTAATGTCCATGTCATTAGCACAAAAAATACTACAGGTGGAAAAATTTCAAGGCACTACTTTTGAATTTCATCGGAAAGATTTGACAGCAGGTGTTTACGTGTTTAAAATTAAAGTGGAAGGACAATTGTTGAGTGTTGGAAAATTGGTTATTCAATAGTTATTTTCACACGAATGATAAGAATGTTTTTACGCATGTCATCTGTGTGAAAATCAATAATGAACTACGGAATTATCTACTTTGTGGTACAAGCGCACATTTAGGAAATTTTTAAAATTTCCTAAATGTTGATAATCAATAAGTTATAACTCCTTGTACCACAAAATAGATAATTCCGATGAACTATATTCCTTAATTGACAAAAACATTGAATTTTTTCTTTTTTATGAAATGCCCAATAGGTTCAACCTCCATGTCATACCCCCTCTCCGTAAGGAGTCCTTTGGACAGTATTTCTTGAAATTCAGCCGCTTTTGAAGGTTTCACAGCCACCAAAAGCCCGCCCGATGTTTGAGGGTCACATAATATATGGCGTTGATAATCAGTCAGTTGTGCGATTTTATGACCATAGCTATCAAAATTTCTAACGGTGCCACCGGGTACACATTTTTCACTCAAATAATAATCAATAGCAGCTTTGTTGAGAAGAGGAATTTTATCGAAATTGATGACAGCAGAGAGATTACTCGCTTCGCACATTTCACTCAAATGCCCTAAAAGACCAAAGCCCGTAACGTCGGTCATAGCTTCAACAAAATCCATTGTGCCAATGGTTGCGCCTATTTTATTGAGCTTTTTCATGCTTTCATGCGCAATATGAGCGTGTTCTGGTTTCAGTTTTTCCTTTTTTTGAGCGGTGGTGAAAATACCGACGCCTAAGGGTTTTGTGAGAAACAAAACAGACCCCTCACTCGCGCCGCCGTTTTTTTTGATATTTTTTATAGGCACACGCCCCGTAACTGCTAAACCAAAAATGGGTTCGGGCGAGTCAATGGAATGACCGCCTGCTAATGGAATGCCTGCCTCAGCACAAGCTTTTCGAGCGCCTTCAATAACTTGATTTGCCACCTCCGCAGGGATTTTATCAATGGGCCAACCCAAAATAGCGATGGCTAAAATAGGAGTGCCACCCATCGCATAGACGTCAGAAATGGCATTGACAGAAGCGATTCTACCAAAATCTTCGGCATCGTCCACGATGGGCATAAAAAAATCGGTGGTAGAAATGATGGCTGTGCCATCGCCTAAATCTAAAACAGCCGCATCATCCCGCTCTTCATTGCCGACAAGGAGGTTTTTGTAAAACAGCTTTTCATGCTGATTTTTCAAAATAGAGTCTAAAATTTTGGGTGAAATTTTACAACCACAACCCGCGCCGTGGCTGTATTGGGTCAGTTTATAGGCTTTAAAAGGAATTTCAGAAGACATTGATTATGAGTTATTTGTAATAAAATAAAATGCGTCAAGTTCAAAACTTGACGCATTTTCAAAAACTTAGGGCAAAATTACAAAATAATTTTAACGATTGCGCCCGCGATAGGGATTACTATCACCCCCATCCACGACATAAGTCAAGGTAATACCGCCGAAAATATACCAATCCCCGCTATTAGGATTGCCGTTGATGCTGATGCCATCAATATAATCACCGAAAGTTTTGCGCGTACCCCATTCTGTACTAATAGCAAATTGGTCTGCAAATCGAAACTTCATACCACCCCCTATCGGCAAAACAAGAAAGTTTTTCCTTGCATCAAACTCGGGGAAAGGGTAAGGAATCCTATCCACAGGTGCTTTGGGTTCGCCATTGATAACAGATAAACCGATACCACCAAAGAGAAAAGGCGAAAATTTCATTTTAAACAGACCATAAGCACTTGTGCCATAAGAAGGAAGCTGAAACTCTGCTACGGCAGAAATTTCTCTCACTGTAGAATAAAATGAAAAAGCTCTGTCCTTGATGATTTGTCTTTTTGAATTTTGGTCGTTTCCAAGAAGTTTACCTGTTGTGAAACCCATACGCAGAGAGTAGAAACTGCCTGGATTGTACCGCAGCAAAAGACCACCCGCAGGTTGAATATTGGGCCAAACAATAAGACCATCGGCTAAATCGCCTTGATAGGTCGTAACACCCCCAAAAAGCCCAAATTCATAACTTTGTGCGGAAAGGGAGAAAGAAAAAAGAAAAATGATAATGCTCGTGAGATTAATTTTTAACATGATTTAAACAGTTTTGGTTTGTAAAAAAAAGTGTATTGTTTATTTTTCAAATATCATGAAAAATAATAAAACGCAAAATTATGATTTTTTCTACTGTTTTTTTATACCTCTTTAATAGTAAATTTGCGACAGTACATTTTT
>JAYUQN010001033.1:0-19275 GCA_043756725.1 Saprospiraceae bacterium | reverse complement strand
TTGCAACCATCGGTTTGATGAAACACGATGGCGTAAGAGCCGAATAGTTTAATCCGCACCGCTTGGGTCGCAAACAGCGTTTCTTTATCCCTCAGGATACGTGCAGTTTGGGGCGAATAGGAGTGTGGCACATCATCAGCCCAAAAATAGACCATGCAGTGTTGCGCTTGCCGATTGTCCAAATACTGCAAATGGCGGTTGAGGCGCACCACAAGGCTGCCGTCTTGTTGCGGGTTGACTTGAAAGATAGTGCCCTGCGTTTGCACAATTTCAGCGTAAGACAATACGTGAGCGGTGTTTTGTGCTTTCGTACTGAGGGGGGTACTGAAACCGACCCAAAGTAAAAAGCAAAAATTTTTTTTCATTGTTCTAAGTTTTAGCAAGTGGTTTAGGAAACGGTTTTTGATTTTTTTTGAAAAAAAATCAAAAACCGTTTCCTAAACCTTCTTCGAATTCGCTAACTGCTGTTATCATCGGGTGGCGATATTTTTCCTTCGGCTAATAATCTAAGTTGCTGCACCTGATAAGGGCGCAAAGCCCCGGGTGTTTTCAAGCGGTGTTTCATTTCTGCCAAATCCTTTTTTTGTTCTTCAGAGAGCAAACTGCGTTTTTCCGCTTTTTCAGCCACTGCCACATAAGTTTCGGCTGTTTCTCGATATTCGGTGTAATTTTCTGTTTCGGGTTCTTGCACTTTTTGTTCAAAGAGAGCAACCTCCGCTTGCAGTGCTTCATCGGTTTGCGGGTTTCGGGTATCGGTTTTCGCTTGGACTTTCTCCGACATCCCCAACCCGGCTCCCGATACCCGCCTCAATGCCGCTTTATGTCGGTCTTTGTCGAGCCAATCACGGCAACGTTGGAGCCAATCGGCATACATTTTTTCGGGATGCTCGATGGTGTAGTAGTGTTTGATTTTATCGTAATAAAACCGCCAATCGGTATCCGAAGGCAAGTTTTTGGTTTTTGTGAGGTCGGTTTTAAAGCGGTCAAAGTCATTGTTAAACACCGATTCTGAAAACGGTATTTTGGGTGCTCGGGCTTGGGTTTGTTGGGCAGTGACGGCAGCGTCCATGCGCTCTTGCCGTTCTGCCTCGCCTTTGGGCGCGGGATTGTGCAAGACAAAAAACTTTTGTGTGATTCTAAATTTTACTTTGTCGGGTGATTCCTCGATATAGCCCGCTGTGCGGAGTTTGAGCATGAGCCGATTCATTTTACGCTCGTCCATAGCCGCCCGCTCAGCGATGTATTTTTTTAAAGCATACTGCGATTTAAAATTATTGCCCACCCCACATTCCACCCAGCCACTGATTTTCTGATACTGTTCAGCGATATAGCAATAAGTATATTCATCGTGTTTCAAACCCGTCAAGCGCAGAGCATCCAGATTGATATTGGCATATTGAATGTAAATGATGCTCGAAGCAGCCATGACTCGGATTTGTGTTCATAAATTTATTCAATTAGGAATTAGGAATTAAAAATTAGGAATTAGGAATTATTGGGAGCAACTCCTAATTCCTAATTCCTAATTTTTAATTCCTAATTCTCCGTTGTCGGGTGAAAAATTGTAAGAGCGTGACGCTTTTGGTCGTTCGATGATTGTCGGGTGATTTGCTGTCGCAGTGGATTTGTCTTTTATTGGTAAGGTTAAGGCTATTTTTGTGTGAATTTGGATACTTGTTTATATGGGTGCAAGTTTAGTATTTTTGTTTGATATAATTTCATTTATGTTAATTAAAATTACATAATTAGATGATTATCAATATGTTATATAATTTTAAAATAAAAAATCGGGAAAGAAATCGGAAGGGAAGAAAATTGTTTTGAGGGTTAGAGCTAAAAAAACAAGAACTTATTAAAAAATAATTTAACATAAACGCAATTATAGGAAGAGCTGTACATTTTCTCGCACTACACAAGAAAGAACCAATACTAATCAAAGCGAAATCGAAAAAAAAACTTTGGTAGCTTTATTTCTGTGGATTACTCAAAATTCTGTCAAACCCCAAACCACTGCTACCTTCGCCACGCCCCGTTGTTTTGCGAACCCCAAACCAAACAAAAACTTTCCCATTACTCCAACGGGTGCGTTGATAGGATTGCTCGACACGGATACCAGAACGGGGTATTTCTTCTTCATGGATAAAGTAAGGTGCTCGTTTCGCCAAGCCTTCTTGGAGTAAAGAGGTACGTGGGCGAATTTTATCAGGGGTATTATCAGGATTATTTTCAAGGATGCGGGGCATGGCAGCCCGTTGTAGTTGTACTTCACGGTTACTACCTTCCACATGAGTAGGGATAAAAGGGATCCAGTTTTCTGGTATGGTATTCATTATCTCGTACCGAATCTTAGCTTCTTCCTCTCCATCTTTCACAGGCAGAGCAGGAGGGCTGGCTATGACGGTATCATCAATAAGCTTCTGCAAATAACCGTGGTACTCTGTTGCAGCTTCAAAGCCTGATTTAGCTGAACCATTTGCAAGCGGAATAATCGTTTCAACACCCCATACCATATTAGCCATTTCATCCCGAATAAACATAATTTCTTCCTGCGGTTTTCCTTCTTGTATCTTGGCAACCGTTGGCAATAACAAAAGATCTGTATCGGCGGCTTCGGGAACATTGCTGTCCACTTTCATAGAGAACATATTCCAACGTGTCCAATCTTTGTCATCGCCTTTACCAGCTGCTTCAATCCAGAAGTTTTCTCCAAATGAATTGGTGAGAGACAAACCTTTTATTTTAGTCAAACTGCCTATTGGTAGTTTATAAGGCATCAGGTACCAGTCATTGGCATAAATAAGCCCGAATTCAATCATCAGTAATTTTGGTAAATCGGGTTTATCAGGTTTGATATAACTGAAATTAGTACGTGCATCTTCAAAAGCCCACCAACGCGTATTAGGCATACCTTCAAAGGTGACAGGTGCTGGTATAATGGTTTGTGTTTTTTTCTCTGGGGCAGTCACAGGTTGGGCATCTGGAAGCTCTCCGAGTGTTTTAGTTTGTTTCGCAACATCAAGATTATACCAGTCGAGATGACCATGGTAATATTCTTCTGCTTGCAGGACTTTCTCCCCTGTTTCATCCTTGGCTGAAATAGCAAACTGGTACTCCAGCTGTTCTGGTTTCCAAGCATCATTGTTGGGGTTATTGGGTTGGTAAAACAAATCTTCAAACCACGCTTTAAATTCTTTTTCGATAAGGTCAAATTTAGAATGGTCTCCTAAAAGTGGAAAATCAGGGAGGTCATAATAATGGGGCGTTTTATTGGCTTTAAGGTCAAAATATAATTGTGCCCCATCAACCATACGACCAGCAATAGCAGAAAATTGTTGCCACACTTCAGGGTGGGCACAGATGGTAGCATCTGTTGGGTTCTTTGGGTCTGGTTTTTTGAAACCATAGTGCTCTAAAAAGAATTTTTTAGTAGCATCTGCAAATCCTTTAAGTTTAAGTAACTGCATCCACCGCCTACCCATGATAAGCCTTAAATCAAGAGAAATATCCTGTTTTAATGTAGCAAAAGGCAAGGGGCGTTGTTCAACTTTTGCTTCAAAAGGAACATCTTTATCAAATCGTTGAACCGCATTTTTATCTGCCTGATATTTTTCAAGCTCTGAAGTGACCGTGCATAATTTAGCGACTATAGGAGAGCCAACATCTTCCGCCTCAAATTCTCCCATTTGCCACTGTTTTGTAAGCATCCATAGGGCATCTCTCACTTCGGCTTTTAGTGCCTTATCAAAGTTTTTTGTACGGGGTCTGCCTTCTAACCTACTCCATGCCGTGGTTAAAGGGATTGCTTTTTTAGTCACTATGTCTTTCAAGACAATTTCATCAGGAATCAACATATCTTACGTTTTTTTAAAATTTTTTACAAAGTCTTCATTCATATAATGCACTTTGTTATCCAATACAATAGAATAAGGCAACAGGCTTTCTGCGCCAAATACCGTTGGTAAGAAACTAACAAAAGGCGTGTCGTCTATTGTGTCAGGCTCAATTCCACGGGATTTTGCCGCATCAAGTGTATAAGAAAGGGCATCCACCAAATCAGCCCATTGCCAGTTGCCAGTAAGTTGTGTTGGTGTAACCAATAGCATGGTTTGTGGGGCTTCTGAATTAGGACGGTCATATTGAAAAGAAATGCCCGTTGTTTCTTCTTTTGCTGGTATTAGTTCTGTCCATTCATCTACCAACATACCACATATTTCGGTCGGTGCAAGGGTCGTTTCCGCCGTGAATGCTGTATAAAGAAGCGTGTTTCCTTTCTCAAGGTCAATATCCACTTCTTTAAAAGGCATAGCCAGCCAATGATATTTATCTGTTTTAAAAGGTAACTGAACGGGATGGATGGTGAAATTTTTTTCCGCCATCTCAAAAGCACTTCGGAGAAGTAATGTATTTTCAAGGTGTTTCATTTTTTCGTGTACGCGTGCCATACCATGCAGCCAATCTTCAGTTGGATTTGTCCGCTTTTCGACTGTTTTTAGGTAATGGAGCAAATCATCGGTCGCATTCCATGCGTTAGCAATTTCAGACTGTTGCACAGATGGCAAGGCATAGCGGGGAACCATTTTGAAATCATCCCCTAAAATGATGCGAGCTGCTGCTTCAATTTGTTTGGCTTGGTCTGCTGGATTAAGCGTCGGTACTTTCGTCAGTATAGTATTTACTGCGGGTAGGCGTTTTTTTTGCAAATCATCTGCGAGAGCTATCGCACGGGCTTGTAAATCATAGACAAAAACAGGTATCTGGTTCAGTTGGTCAGTAATATTGAGTCCAACAATATCAAAGGGTGCTATATTTAAAGTTTGTATGTCTTGAATAAGGTCAGCCAGTGTTGCGTGATGTTTGGTGGAAATTTTTTTTAGGTTGTTATCAAATTCAAAATCAAACAAACCTTTTTTTAGATTGACCCCTGCGAGAGTGATGGTCTCTTGCGGTGTTGGTGTAGCTGAAATCAGTCTCTCCATAGATTGTAACACCTCCACAGTCATTATCGGGGTAGCTTCGAGAAGGGCGTAATCGTCCGATTTTTTTTGCCAGCGGTCTATCAATTCTTGTACTTTGGTTTTCAAGGCAACAAACCATTGCTGGCGTTGTGCATAAAGAGAGCCGATACCTGTTTGTGGGATACCATGTCGCCCTAAGTTAAGAAGTACCTCAGCAAAACTATTAATTGTTGTATCAATATTTTTACGAATGGTATCTAACTCTAGAGCGGTTGCGGTTGCAGAAGGGGGCAGCATATCAAGGTCGTGAAAAACACCAACTGTTTTTGCCCTATCGATAACTGTTGACAATGAAGATTTAAGCTCCTCACTCCTCTGAATAGGCAACTCAGGGGGCGGCATCTCTTTTTTACGGGCTTCATTGGGTAAAGCAATATCTGTTGGCATCAACGGAATAGATTCTAACAAAAGTGCTCTAAGGCTTTTTATGAGTGGCATCACTTGGAATACAGAAAATAGGTTCGGATCGGCTGGTGCTTCTGTATAGTTGAAAACGATCGGGCTATCAATGCGTGGGTCTTTTGTGGTATATAGATAATGAAGCAACCTGTCATCCAGTTCATTGAGTGCCTGTTTGTCGAGTGTATGAATGGCATATAAAAGATCTATGGGTTCTAAGTTGATAGCACTCAGAGCAATTTTTATTTTTTTATGAAGCCCATCGGTGCGATTAATATAAGAACATTCGCAGACAATTTTATCCATTGCTGGTAAAATAGTGGTTAACCATTGATTGACTGACGGCTCAGCTAGAGCACGTGGGCTAGAGCCAGCTGCCCCTGCGGCTTTATAGGTAAATGGGATAGCGACTCGATGTGTCAATGTGGCACCACTGCGAGGCGTGCGGATGACATCTGGATGCTGCGGATAATTGCCTTTACTGTATGTTTCAAGTACCCCTGCTGCCCTATCATAATTGCCCATTACAACATGGTGGACGCTTTCTGCTATGCCGAGGTCGGCAACAGCGTCTGCAATATCTATGATTTCATTAACCGCTTCTTTAATAGCCTGATTAATCACGGCATTTGTGTTTTTGAGAGCTAGACCAAAAGGATAGTTTTTATTAGCACCCGTTTGATTTTTCACATGATTTGCAAGGTTTACACCATGTATCACATTACGGGCTTCGATGGCTGTGATGGGCACTGTTGCTGGATCTACTGAGGGGTCGGTGTTATTCGTTACCTTTGTGTCTTTTAATTTATCTGCAATAAGGGGAAATAGTTTCCGCATGGGGTAGATATAACTGTCAATACCTTGGGCAGTAAGGTTCTTTCTGTCGTGCAAATTCCGTTCAAAATGATAACCCAGTAAGGCAGCCAAACTTTGCCCTCCTTGAATACCTTCAATAACAGATAAAGCCAGACGAATGCGCTCGGATGCCAAATTCACGGCAAGAACACTGTTTCCATCGGGTTTGCCATGTGAAATAAAACCATTGCGCAATACAGCAGCGGTGACCCCTTGGTTGAGAGAAGGCGCATGGATATACCCTTCATTCGAACTATCGGTTAAAAAAACCTTATTCCGATTTGGATTGAAATCATCCGTCAGGTCATCAGGAATCGCTTTCTCTTTCACCACTTTGTTGTTATCTGGATGGACATTTTCAAGCCACCCAAAAGCACCAAGATAAATGCCCGTTCTCCTTTGACCTTCCTCAACATTGGGAACGTTACCCCGCATATAGGTAAGCTCATTTGTAATAATAGCTGTTTTCCACGCATCAAGTCTGTAGGAACAACAATCAAGATGTTCTATCAATGCCCGTTCAAGTCTGGCAGTAGAGGCACTTTCCAATTTATCAAGTGCTGTAAGTTGAGAAGAGAGATATTGCGAAAAAGAGGGTATCAGAAGCTCAGACAGAGAATGACTCAATACTTCTGACACAGTAAAATCGGCAGAAATTTCAGGTATGGTTTCATATAATAAAGCATAACGGCTTACGGTAAGCTCTTCCTTAAATTCTTGGTGCGAAAAAGGTTGTTCCGCACGCATAGACGCTATTTTTGATTCTGAGAAGACCTTTTTTTCTGCCGCTGCTTCAATAGCACTTGAGTGATAAGCCAATTCGAGGGCGTATTTCAAGAGTTTATACAATTCCGTATCGGGTCTTTTAGTCAATCCTTCTCCACTCCGCACAGCGTTTTCTGATAGTCTTGCCTGTCGAGCAAGTGCTGTAATATAATTTTTTTTATCCGCTGTATATTCCCCAATCTCCTTTGTTTCTGACATTGGCACATCATCTATAAGGTGGTTTACAGGGTATTGTGTGGGGTGACCAAAAAGTGCTGCTATTTGTGGAATAGGAATGTCTGGAAAACCCAATGTATCTCGAAGTAAACTCATCGCCCTAAGTACAACATTTTCATGTAATTTATAATTAGGCTTGACAAGGCTCATTGAATTGCTCATTTCGATTAAGCTCTCAAAGTAACGCCTGTGAAACTCTACGGAAGTAGGATGCAAAGCCAACACGTCAAACAATGTTTTATAAACATCTGGCGATTTTTGAGCAATATGTGCCACTGCGCCCAACATATTGTTATTCCAGTAACGGTCAATTCTCAACAATAATTCGTAGAGGTCTTTTAAAAATTTCCAGTCTCCACCAAAGTCAAATGCTCCTGTCGGTTCTGGATTCATCCATGTCAAACGATTGAAAGCGGCTGTCGGTAAAATACCATAGGGTTGGTTGCCAATTCTTATAGCGGGTATAGGACCCCGTCCACTGACATAGCTGTTAAAAAAACGCCGTGCATATTTATGCGTTTCAGGTTCAACAACATACTGCATCAATGACTCCAATACATACCCCATGGTAGCGGGCCATAAGGAAATATTCATGTTTTTGGCATCGCTTTGATCTAGCCCACCACTATTCAAGACTTTGGAAAACGTTTTTTCATCTACACCAAGCCATTCTGCCAACCATTGCCCGTCTGATTTTAGCCTGTCCTCACGCTCATGTTTAAAGCCTTCAACTTTATTGAAATATTGATTAAAACTTTTATCAGCCTGGTCGCTCCTTGTAAAACCAGAATCAGAAGATTCGGTATTATTTGTGGGTGTTCCTTGTGGTAATAGACTCAAGCCTTTGTTGCTGAAATAGTGGTTATCGAATAAGGCTTCCAATTGCTTTTTTCCTTCGGCTTCATCTGCGCCTAATCTCACCCCCAATACAAAAAGGCGATTAAAACCATTCAACTCATCTGCTGCAAGATTAAGGCGAAAGCCCATTCCAATTTCCACAGCCCTATCAAAATCTGCAAACCAGCGAATAGATTCTTCAAACTCTAAATCTCCCTCTTCAGTTTGTGTGAATTGTTTTTTTGCCTCTGGCGAAGGGTCAGGACTGGTAGGCAGAGGATGAGGAATCAGATTGCCGAAGATAGGCTCCATCGCTTCATTGTTTTTAAAACGGATAAGCGCAAGCCGCTCGGGTAGTATATTAACACGGGATGGTTGCGACCAACTGTGTTCTTTGCCCGATTTTTTTTCAAGGTCTTTAAAAACAACAACAGCAAATTGCAGATCTGCATCTTCTCGTTTCAAGCCTATGGGTAGGGGTTCTTCAAAATTAACAGGCTGGTATTGCTCCATTACTTTAACGGCATCAAGCAAAGGATTCGCAATATTGAAATCTTTTTTGACCTGTTTTACCCGCACATCGTTTCCATTGGCAAGCCAGAGTTCTTTAAATAGTCCTAAAATAGCTGTTTGATTCGCAGGATTCCAACTATCTGAAACAATAGCCAAGATAAAAGTTTTGGGTCCTCGCACGGGGAAGATACTTGTCGTTTCATCTGGCACCAATTCCCTTGTAATCCAAGCGGCTCTGCCATCTCCATGGGCTGACACAATCAAACGCCAAGCTGCCTTTTGCAAATCCACAACCGCTGGCTCTGGGTTCAATGGGTCAGATGGTTTGCCTGCACCATAATATTCTGCCCAGAAACGGGCGGCGTTATTCACTTCTCTTTTGGAGAGAAGCGGCTCAAAACTATCCACCATACATTCGTCAGGATACACACGCACCCACAATTGGGCTTGATTATTCACCGTTTTAAACCGTGTTTCCATCCTAAGTGGAAACAGTAAAAAGGGTATCTGATTTGAAAAATGGGCTTTAAGTTGTGAAGGCGGGTCAAGAAATAATTCAAATGCTTTTTCTAAACCCACCCGTTTGTCTATAATAGATTGAAATTGCCCTTGCTTTCTTGCAGCAATGGCTTTTGCAGAAGCTATTTGTTCTTCCAACTGGTGGCGTTGAGATATATACGCTTCGTTATTCTCCCCTTTTTGCCGCTGAAGTCCCTCCAATTCCTGTTCCAACACCCTCAATCTATGTGCTGATGTGGTGGCTTCAAGCCGTAGGTTTTCATAATTTTCTCTACTTTCACGAAGCTCTTCTCGGATATTTTGAAAGTCCGCCATGATATTTTAGTTTAAGTTTTTTTCTTTAATAACATTTCAGAAGCATGTACGGCGACCATCATCGGTACTTGGTACAGAATATAAGCCAGATTGGCAGCATCTATATTATTGTTCCACGGCACTTTTACATCATCATTGTGTTGAGCTATCTTTCCCTTTGTTTCTGTAGTACCATCATCTGGTGGAGGGGCAGCTACCAGATCGATAGTTTTAAGGACATCAACGACACTCCCAGACCCAGAGGGTAGCACTTTATCCCAATTTAAGTCATTCCAGCCAACAAGTTTTGGATTAGGCTCGTCTGGGTCAGGCACATCGAAACCAAAACGGGGTTCACCCGGTCTTTCTTTAATCACAAAAAACCACCCTGCATTGTCATTAGTCGGTATAGCTGATTCGTTTTCACCCCGCACTTCTTCTACGGTAAGGTCAAATCCAAAGAACGTAATATCGGGATCTACTTTGGCAGAATACAAAGGTGCACGGACAAATTGAGGGTCTGGTTTTTGTTTATCCCCCTCAGTAGGATTTTGTAAACTGCGTGCTTTTGTTGTATCATACTTAGCTGTTATATCATCCTTAGTCCATTCCGCTTTATGGGCATAGATAACAGCTGTCGGATATTTTTTAAGTAGTTCACCCCGAATAACCAGCACTACTTCCTCTTTGGGGCGTTCGCCAGGTTTTTGGCGGTGGTCATGCTCGCCCAATTTACTCTGCCGCCGCCATTCGTGTAGTTTGGGAATATCATAATAAGGTTCCCGTTTTTTATCTTCTGGTTTATCTTTCAATGCAGGGTCTTTCAATGCCACAGCTACATCCCAGAACTGCCTGAAATAACTGCCTCTCTGGTCAGTAGGATATTCGCGCCACAAGAGTTCACGGGCAAATTCATGGTTCAAGCCGACCATATAAGATTCAATGAATTTTTGGTTTGTTTCCAACAAGGTTATGCTATTGTGTTCAATGAGTTCAACATTGGGTAAAAAAAGTTCATCTGAAATTTTTTTCAAAGTATCGTACATGGGTGTATTGATTTTTGGATAAGCCATGGCTTCCACAAAACCTTCTTCCACCAATTGCTCTTTTATCCACGGTGGAAAAAACACATGCTGCCAAGTCCACGCAGGTACCGTTTTTTCTGGTCTCAGTTCTCCCAGAATAGTATCTGTTAGCCTTTCCAGCTGTATTGGAATGGGGGATGATACTTTAAGCGCAGCTTCTTTGGTTAACTCAAACAAGCGGTACATATCTTTTAATGCCGCTTTATATTGCTCTGCCTGCCTGCTATCAACACTTCCACCTAAGGTTGGCGAAGATTTGTCCCCCCCCTCAGTAATTTTGAAGTCCACGCTTTTCGGCAGGGTATCAACAGATTGAGGTGTTTTATTTTCGGCTTTAAATGAGGCTGCATTTTTTAAATCTTTTGCCCATTGCGTTAATTGCCTCCATAAAAAAACCAGACCGCCTATAACAGCAATACCCAAAGTGACCCAAGCAGCTGGCAAGGCGAACAAAATCAAGAGCACCAAAATGAGGAGGGCTAATCCAAGTGGCACATAAGGCAACCATGGAAAACGTCGCAACCAATCTTTTAAATAGTCTGGGATAGAAGGTTCGAGTAATGTTGAAACAGCATCAACTGAAGGCAAAGCTGGCGGCATAATTTTAGGCGGCACAGGAACCAACTCCCCTGTGCTAATCTTTGTAACAATTGATTCGAGTCTTAGCAATTCGCCTTTGGGTGCTTGTTTTTGTAGATGATGAATAAGCCGCCCTCTTGGGCGCACTATGCGCCGCATAGGTGCAGAAATCACTGTATTGGCAACAACCGTTTGCCGAACATGATGAAATACGGTGCCTCCATCAAACAGGATTCTTTTTTGAACAGGAGCCGTCAGCAACAGCGTTTTAGAGGCACTGACCTGATTTGCTTGTGTAAAATGTTTGGCATGTAAGGCTGAACTAGCGGCTATACTCACTTGTGCATGCCGAATCTTACGATTGGCATTTAATACTTCCCCTATCTGTTCCCAAGCCGCTTGCATAAAATCTTCTTGATTTTCTTGAACAACACGGGTACCAAAATGGGCAGGTACTCTGTACCGTGGGTCAAGGTTAAGCTCCGTGAGCCAGTTGTAATCGTTGTCTATACGTGCCCCGTTTCGGTCTTTGTAAACACGTTCTACCATGGCATGCCAGCGTCCATAAATAGGAGGCGTTATCAAGGGGTCGGCATCCTCATTGGGGTCTATGGGCAATTGGCTTTCGCTTTCTGCCTTTGCATTAGCGGTGTTCGCTGACAAAATATTATAATCATCTGCCAAGTTTAAAAAACCTGACATCTGTACTTGGAAAGGATGTAAATTGGGTAAGTTTTTTACAGCCCATTCATCAAATTTTCTTGTTTTTTCAATTTCTTCTTGGGTCAACGATTCTTTGGGTACTCTAAGAGCACCTCCTAATCTAAGGATGCCCCCGAGTTTGTTTTCAGGTAAACTGTCTTCCTGCCATTTAAGATTTATCCCCGGCTTGGTCATATCCATAACCCGTCGCCCTACCCTACTATCGGCAACTTTGGGTTTAAGCAATTCTACTAAATATTCAAAATCGCCTACATCACCCGTATTAAATTTCCACCGATAATAATAAGGATGTTCGAGGTTTTTATCTTGCCATGCTATTTTCAACTTTGCCGCTGCAATCGTTGTGGCATCTCCTGTAGTGCCTGCCAATCTGCCGCTTTCGTAGGCAGGAATCACAAAAGCATGGTAGGCTGTATTAGGCGACAATTTTCTGGGGCATAATAGTCTTGAATAGGCGAAGTCGGCATTTTTATTTAAAACGGTCTGTAATTTATCGATGGAGGCATCTACGTCTGTTTGATTGTCTAGCACAATTGTCTCATTTGCCGTTGTTAGGTCACCATTAAAATGAACGTGCGCCCATGCCCAAAGTTGATCTATTTTAGGGAAAATACTGAGGGGTGCATCACTTGTCAATGTAAAATAAGGTAAGGGGCGATTCAGTAAATTTTGCGCTTCTTTAAATTCTGTTTCTTCTAACACCACCAAGGCAATCCAGGGATTGAGCCGTTTTCCTGTTGGTGGCGTAGGTGTATATCGCCACGGGAAATCTTCGTCATAAAAATCAATATACGCCAGATAGTTCGGTTCAAAATTAGTAATCCAGTTATGTGGATCTGTTTTAATAACCGAACGGGCATCTATGCCCACTACATCGCCAGGCCCGTATATCTCGACTTTTTTTTCGTCAACAAGTGCTGATTTCCTATCGCCCTTAACTTCCAATTGCACGGAAAATGTGGCACGGGCTTCACCTGTTGATACCAGTGTATTGGCAATTCCTTGCCGTAAAAAAGGGAGAAAAGAATAGGTTGCGATGCTCATAATTAAAAATTGGCTTCAACTGTTGGAATAACATGCAGCTCTTCTGCCATTCCAGGGTTCTGTAAAATTTGTGCATTGAAATAGTCTCGGGCATGGGTTTCTGATAAAAAGGTAGAAATACCCGCTATCGGTTTGTTGTTTGAAACGTCTGCTACCACATAGCCTGGCTGCCCTACTTTTATGCGTTCTGTTTCAAGCGTTGGCACCATGGCTTGTTTGCGGGCAAAAGACAAAGCGGATTGTGTGACCGCAGCACCGTCAAGCCAGTGGAAAAATAAAGTACCGATATCTTTGAACCATCTAAATTGTACTCGCCTATCGCCATCTAAGATTTTCACTTCGTAACGGACAATGCGTTTCACCACTTTATTAGACCCTAATTGTTTTCCCGATGAAGCGAGTTCAACACCAGAGGCAATATCCTGAAATGAGGGGCGTGATAATTTATCTGCATCACTCAAATTTTGGAATTGAGCAATCGGAAATTTCTCCTGTGGCGCATTAGGGGCTGCTTTCAGTCCTGTTGAATTAACACCCACAGACAATAAATGGGCATCAGAGACAGGATTATTACCTACTTTATCTACTTTTACACCTAAAGGCACGGTTCTTTGGCTGATGCGTAAAGTGCCAAGAGGATGCAAAACCAATTTATCTGCCACACCATCTAATTTCCGTAAGGACACCAAAAGGTTAGACGATTTTGGAATTTCTGCCCGCCAATTATCCGCTTTATTGTATTCTAACACTAAAATCTTGATAGCTTCCACCGATGGCAGTTTGGGATTATTGGCTTCGCCCCAGCTAATATCGAAGTCAACTGAAAAATCTTTGATGAACGTCTCCAACGTTGCTGTTCCTCTTGCCCTAAATGGTCCCGGTCCCGAAAGACTAAACCTCAAATTAACACTAAACACCCCAAGTCCAAAAACATCCATGCCTACAGAAAAAGATATGTCTATCGTAAAATGAAAAGGGGAAAATTGGAAAAGGGCATCGAAACTAAAATGTCCATGTATATTAAAGGCACTGATGCCATAATACAATTCTGCTCTTGCCCCAAATTGCACGGTATTGGATGTCACAGCAAAATAATTTTCAACTGTGATGCGCTGAAGTGGGTTACGCAATACATCAATATGAATGCGCCTCGGGTTAGGGAATGGCAATGGGGGTGGATTGAATTGCGGATGGAAACCACCGACACTCAAGACAAAATTCGGATTGTTGCTAAAATCCATCAACAACCCCATGTCTCCTTCCATGGTCATAAATAAAATCCGAGAATCGTACATGGTGGCAAAAAACCAGATGCGGCTTTTATCAAACTCCAATGCGCCAAGAAAAGCAACATTGATAACCATAAGTGGAGCTTCTTCGGTCGGAAGGGTTATTTTTAAGACCCCCACGATGGCAACATTGCCCGGTATTTCTATAATCAAACCAAAAGCAAGACTGATAATGGTCGGGGTTCCCCAACCCAATTTCACCATAGGTCCAATCAAAAACTTACCTTCTGCGGGTGGAAAAATAGCCCGTAAATCGCTGATGATTCGGGGGGCATTGGCAATAGGGTCGGGTGGGAACATGATGCTGTTGATAGACCCTGTCCGCATACCCGAAGCCAGTGGTTCGAGCAGCATGGTGCGGTTCAATCCTATTAATCCCCCAACACCCAATAAAGTAAAACCAAAACCCAGTTGAATACCTGTGCCAAATTCTGCGGTAATAATCAACAGTAATGAAAAACCTTTAGACCCATCAGGCATTTTGGTGGTAATCAGACCAATGGCTTTCACCGTGACAATTTTTGCAATTGACAGCTCTAAGATGCCTGCATATTCTTCTTTTTTTATATCAAAATCCAGATAGCCGCCGCCTTTTACGATGCCTGTGTCTAAGGAAAGACCGACTCTGTTGGGTGGTTTAAAACCTATATCCAAATTGGCGGGTCCCAGATTGCCTTGTTTAAATTGCAATTTTGCTTTTAAGCCAATATTCTCAACTACGGCTTTTAAAGGTCCCAAACTCAAGCCTAACATAGCCCCTGTATCGAGGTTAAAATAATCGTTCGTTGGTTCAAGCGTAAACCGCAACCCCTTTATTTTTAAAGGTCCTAATTCGATATGAATAGGCAATTCCATGGCAAGTTTAGCACCTCCCCGAAAGTAAAATCCACAAAGCAAGGACATACCAAATGCTAAGGCAGATTCTGCTTGTACATTCAAGCCTGACAGTATTTTTTGCAAAAAACCATCACCTTCTCCACCATTTATCACAAGACGAAAAGCTTTTAATTCTCCTTCAAAGCCTATATCCAGTTTTCCGCCCGTGTGGGCTATAAATGTTCGCATACCCAAACCTTGGATAGCCAAGCGCGTACCACCCGAAGAACCAATAATAATAATTTCTTGTGCTTTTGATGGTTTTTCTTGAATCTGGATTGACGCTCTGAATTCAGCCGTCATACTTTTTACCCCCTCAATGTCAAAGGGTGGTCTTATCGCTAAACCAATACCTTTAATATCACCATTAGAGTCAAAATTCAATTCGCCACGGTCACAAACCTCAAAATGAAAATCTGCTGTTCCCATTAGGTAAGGCAAGACTGAAAGCCCTTTTTTCTTTCCACCACTGGCTTCAATCGGTGAAAATGTGATGCCGAACTGGCTATATGTGGCAGGGGTTACACCCTTTTGAAATATGGGATACCGCAATTCTCTTAATCCAGGAGATGTATTGCCAAGTAAAAGCCGTGTAGCATCAGGTTGTGGATACATACCACCAGGCAAAGAAGAAGCCCGCATGACCGCTTCCATCCGAGAAAATATTGTATCAAGATTGGGGTCAATATCCCATTTGTAAACATCTTTTGCTATATCCGAAGGTTTGTTTAGCAATACCCCTATTCTATTCCAGTTGATGGAACGCATAGATTGATTAGCAGCTGGCGTATCTTCGTGTTCAATCAAACCCAGCAGATGCAAGGTTTCGTGTGTTTCTGGTTTTTGTTGGTCAAGAAATTCAAGAATTAAAAAATCTGTCAAGCGTGTCGGCAAATCTCCAATATTTGGAACGCCTCCGCCCCCACCTGTTTTAATTTCTGCATGCAAATTACCAATGGCATTCACTGTTTGCACCAATCGGGCAAACAGATTAGTCATAGCGGCTGCCACATCCCCCTCATTTTTAGCAGTACTCAATTGCCGTGCCGCCACAATCAATTCATTCCCTTGGCTTGAAAGCGTTGGTAAGGCTCCTCCAAATGCCCCTTGGGGTATCTCATAACCCATCTTGCGGAAAAATGCCACAGCTTGCTCTGGCGTTTTTACCGAACGCAGAGGGGACATGGTAAGTCCTACTTGAGTAAGTAACGATTGAAGAACATTTTGTTTGGGCATGGTTAATTTTTAATGTTTTTTTTAAAATATCGCATCCATCGCAATGGCAACTTTATCAAAATTTATAAATGGAACCGATAACATTACAACGCCAAAACGGGTGCTGCCTTTTGTGCAAACATCCAAATCACCAATTAAATTGTTTGCGCCTTTAGAGTCTTTGGCAAAGTTCACTATAGTAGAAGAACTAGTGTTCTTTAAAGCCTCTCTCATAAAACTTCCTGCACCTCCTGACAACATTGTGACGATATCTGTGTTTACAGAATTAGAGTTGTTAATTAAAGAATTTGAATTAAGCGCAACTATTAACATAGCTAAAGCATCAGGTGTTGCCGATTGAATACCTCCTATTACAGGAGGAAAGCCCCAATCCTTACTGGGAGTTTTTGGATTAGGGTTAGGGGAGAAACGGAATGCCCGACCAACCCAGATACCCAATCCACTTTTTACTAAAAATCCAGTTTTTTCAAGGGCTCCTTGGATGTATTGAAAGCCTATATTATCAATACATAAGCTAGCAGATTCATTATTCGAATTATGTAGTGTCAACTCCATCCATTGTTTATATCCTAATGTTGCCCTACAATTGACAGGACCCGAGCTTATTTCATTAGACAAGTATGGTAGAAGGGATGGTGTGGTTGTAAATTCAACATTCCAAGCCAAACCAAGTGAAGATGGAGGAGTAAATGTAAAAATATTTTTAAGTATTGGGAAATCCGAAGGTTTAGCATAGAGTTTAGTCACAATAGGTTTCCATGTAGTCTCAATTTCTATAATCAAATCATTTGCTGTTGTTGCGAGGCTGTTTTTAGAAAATTCTTTAACCGATTCACGCAACACATAACTTGCTATCACTATACCGAGTTTAGAAATACTGCCTGCAAACAATAAATTACTTCCGTTAAGAGTTGCGAACTTTTTGGTTGACATATCTATAGCAACCAATCCAATATTAGGTGCAAGTGTTGCAACTGATGCAAGTTTTGATAGCAAAGTAGCATCACGTGTCATGCCAAGAGAAGCAAACGTTATAGGGTTTGGAACAACAAACGGCAACGTATGCGGAACAATCGCTGGCAATATATTATGTAGCAATTTTTTACTTATTGGTATTGGTCGCCTTCCTTGTGATATTAGACTCATTTTTAAAATTTGAATAGTACTTTTTTAAAACCTCTTTTCAAGTTGTTAAGAGCGGTCCTTTGGAGAAATGATTTACTATCCAAATAGCCCTTGTTCCTGACATCCCTGTTAATACATCATTAAAATTGGTGTTACCAAAATACTTATTACGAATGTGTTCTATAATACGACCACAGTGAGTAATATTGCTTTTTGGGAAACGGACAAAGTTGAAAAGGTCAATCTTTGTATTTTCATCTAATTCACCCAGTTTCTGGCGAAGTTGCCCATTAGCCATTGCATTCATATCCGATTTTTCTGGCAGCTCTTCCCAAGCAAGCAACCCTGGTAAGGTCATTGCCAACAAGCTAAGACGAATATTGCAAACACCAAAGCCTGATGCTGTAAGTTCAGGAAAACTCCCTACATCGTTATTCAAAGACATGGCTAACTCTTCTAGATGCCCTTTGCGAGATAACGCTGTGCGCTGCAACGCGCCATCCGATATTATACTAAATATAAATCGTTTGAACCCATCCCCTTCTTCGGGAATTCGTAATGTAAGACCTTGGTAGAATGGATTATGATCATTAATGAGTTCCCGAGCCACGTCCAAGTTACCGATACCAGGTCCAGGCTCATTTAATGATTCGTCAATTAAAGTTTCAAGCTCTATGTTAAGTACAAATACACTTTGAGGTAAAACCAACTTTGCTTTTTCAGCATTGCTATTATCGAAAATCCGTACAGAAACAGTGAGATTTCCTAAAGAGGAAGGTATATAACTAATTTCACCGAAATTAGTTGTATGTATTATTGGAGGGCTCTCGTTCTCTGTAAACGACCATTCATAAGATTTTATAGAGGCGGCTAAAGCAGTATCTGTTACAAATACAACATAGGTATTTTCCCTACCGACTGCAAGAGGAGCTGTAATAAAAGAGACCAGAGTGCAACGCCCATCTGCACTTGTTACAGCCTCACCCAAATCAGCGGACTGCAGCCCAGCAGGTAGCCTACTTTCTGTTTTGCGAACACTCATGATTAATTATTTTGAGGTATGCCATAGCTAATTTATTTTGAGGAATTCGTTAAAAAAAGCAGCTATAATAATTACAAATGTAATAAATAACAACAATGCTGTAAATACCCCAATTCAAGTATTTTAACAAAATAAATAAAATAAATAAATTTATTTAATATGTGTTCACTATAAGCGGAAACCTATCCATTGGCTGTCAAATTCATTAAAAAGCCTCTACCCTACCCCCTCAGTATTGACATTAAATCCATTCAAATAATAATAACATTAGTAACATCAATAACAATAAAAACATCAGCAACACTAAATACAGACCACAAAATCGGGCAGGGCTTTACCTCCACGGGCGGGTAGCCACAGAAGGTACGCAACTTTTGGCACAAACAAAAGGCACCTTCTTCTACGATGAGCTCTACAAACATTTTAAACATCAATTTAAACACGGCGAGGCTTTTGACTTGTCAAATCCCGACAGCCTGTCTAAAATAACCAATTTGCTGTCCGATGTCCATTTCACTGATACACCTGTGAATAAATTTGGTTCGTGATCTTTTCATAAAAATTTGCCCATGGTTCTTTTTGAGTTATGGGCTTTTAGTAGTGCCCCTCAGTATTTTTCTATTGTGACATTTTATTTCCAAAATAAACACAAAATCAATTATACGACAAAAACTCGGTAGTTTTACACAAGGTTAAAAGTTTTAGCCGTATAACCCCTATATTCCGAATGGTATTTTTGGCAAGCGGTAAGGAAATTATTGTAATTACTTTAATGTAAATTTAATTGAAAAAATCCATTAAATTTACATTAAAAATCCATTAAAAAATCATTTCTTACTTTT
>JAYUQN010001032.1:0-6635 GCA_043756725.1 Saprospiraceae bacterium | reverse complement strand
ACGGATCCAAATGCCCAACCCAAATTGGCAATAAAAGCCAAAACAATACCTAAAATAAAGCCATCACTGACCTTGAAAGCCTCATCAGGTTTTGAAAGTATAGCCATCCCGATTATGCTCAAAATCAAACCGCCTACAATAGCTCCTGTTATTCTGAAACCTTTAAAAAAAACAATGCTTAAAAGCGTGGTAAAAACGGGTGCAATAGCACTGAGGATACCCGCTAATCCACTTGAAATATAGATTTCAGCCCAAGAAAGTAAGGCATTACCGCCTATAATCATAAACCCTCCGACTATTGCCAAACGCCCAATATCAGAAAGCGAGGGCAATTTGTACCCTTTAATAAAGCAAAAAATAAGAAATATTAATCCTGCTGCTACATGGCGAAATCCAGAAAACCAAAAAGGAGGGAAGTATTTTACAGCAATTTTGATACCGAGGTAGGTCGTTCCCCAAACAAGGCAAAGGGTGATGAAAGCAATCCAAACGAGCGTAGGAAGTTTTTTTGTTATCATTTCTATTTTTGTCGGGTAGAGCGTGAAAAGAGCGCAAAATTACATTTGATTTTCAGAAATTTATACCTATTTTTGACCTCTTTCACTAAATTAAAACATTCATGAGCAAACCCGTTATTTATACAGAAGAAAACATAGCCCCCGCTATCTACTATATTCGGGGCGAAAAAGTAATGCTTGACCGTGATTTGGCTATGCTTTACAGCATCGAAACCAAACGGCTCAAAGAAGCTGTTAGGCGAAACATAGATAGATTTCCTGCTGATTTTATGTTTGAACTCACTCAGGAAGAGTTTCAAAATTGGCGGACGCAATTTGACACCTCTAATAATTCTAATTCTTCTCCTTCTTTAAGGACGCAAATTGCGTCCTTAAAGAAGGAGATTATTGGGGAGGAATCAAAAAGAGGTAAGCATATTAAATATCTCCCTTTTGCTTTCACAGAGCAGGGTATTGCCATGCTATCGTCTGTCATAAATGCTCCTCGGGCTATTGAAGTCAATATTGCCATCATGCGCACTTTCGTGAAAATGCGTAAGATTTTGCTACAAAATGCAGAATTAATGGAACGAATGCGTGAATTAGAAGAAGCTGTGGGCACTAAATTTTCGCAACAAGATGAAAAATTTGACATCATTTTTGAAGCTATTAGCAGTTTGAATGAACAACCGCAAGAACCACGTCGTCCTATTGGTTTTAATGAACCAACTCCGAAATATGGAAAATCACCGAAAACGGAAAACAAATGATAATTGACCAGTTGCCAAGCAGAACCTTAAAATTTGAGGGTGGAGAATACCTCTTTTTCAGTGGTACAAGCTATCTGGGCATGGGGCATCAAGCTGATTTTAGGAAAGAACTTGCAGAAGGCATAATGCGCTATGGGACTATCTTTTCAGCTTCACGCAACAACAATCTGAAATTAGCCATTTATGAAGAAACTGAAAGCTTTTTAGCGGCGTGGACGGGAGCAGAAGCGGCTTTAACTGTTTCATCTGGTCTATTAGCGGGGCAATTAGCAGTGAAAAGTTTAGAAAATCACACTTTTATTTATGCGTCATCTGTGCATCCTGCTATTTGGGGAACGGCTTTCTCAAAGAAGCAGATTTTTGCTAATATGACTGAATTTGAGAATAAAATAGTAAAAATAATTTCAAAGACTAAAACCCCTATTGCTATTTGCTGCAATGCCATTGACCCTTTGTATTGTGAAAAATATAATTTCGATTGGATTCTTCAATTACCTGATAATCAAGACATTACACTCATTTTAGATGATTCTCATGGTCTTGGCGTGACTTATACTGAGGGGGGCGGTATTATGCGAAAATTAGCAGATGGGGATATATTTCAAAAAAAACCGAATCTAAAAATCATGGTTATTGCTTCTATGGCAAAAGCATTAGGCATTCCGGGCGGTGTAATTTTAAGCGATAAAAAAACGATAAGCATTATTCAAAACAATCCGCTTTTTGTAGGTGCTTCACCCATTGTCCCTGCTTATTTATATGCTTTTTTAAAATCCCAAGTAGTATATAAAACAGCACGAGAAAGATTGTTGCATAATATTGACTACTTTAAAAACGCGTGTGCAAAATATAAATTACCCACCACACTTTTCAATTTTCTACCGGAATATCCTGTTTTCAATACGCGTGAAATGAGTTTATATCCTATTCTACTAAACCATAAAATATTGATTTCAAATTTTCCCTATCCTCTGTCTACCAGTGCACCTATTACGCGCATCATTCTAAGTGCCTTACATACTGAGGGGGATATTGAATGTTTAGTTTCTACGATAAAAGACAGCGGACAATGGAAAACGGAAAATGGATAATTCACTACCCTGTGAATTGTCCATTTTCTATTGCCCCTTGTCCATTATCCCCTGTCCATTGTTTAATATCCTTTTTGAACATAGAATCCTTTTTGAGAAGAATAGGCATATCGGGCACGATTCATTTTTTCGACTAAGCCTTTACGATTTTCAGCAATACGACCATTAAGCCATTGTTCAATCATCAAGCCTGTCATAGGAGCGGCAAAATCATTGCCCCATTTACCATTTTCAACATAAACAGCAATAGCAATTTTGGGGTCGTTTTGAGGTGCAAAGCCAATAAAAACTGAGCTATCTTCGCCTTGGCTGTTTTCTGAAGTTCCCGTTTTACCGCATATATCAACACCGGGTATCTGGGCATTATTACCTGTGCCTGATAGGATTACGCGCCTCATACCGTCTATGACATAATCAAAATGTTGTGCATCTATGCCTGTATAATTTTTAGTAACAAAGCGATTATTAAGCACATTAAAACGGACTTGATTGGTAGAATCTTTATAACCTTTAATAAGGTGAGGCGCAATGTACCATCCTTTGTTAGCAATTATTGCGGCAAGATTCGCCATTTGTACCGTTGTTAATTGGTTTTCACCTTGCCCAATGGCATTTGAAACAAAATAGGTAGAATACCAAAAGCCATCTTTTTTATAGCGTTTGTCATAAGTAGCGGATGTAGGATTAAAACCTTTATTTTCATAAGGAAAATCAAGACCCAGTGCATTACCCATACCAAAACGATAAACATAAGAGTTTAGAGAATCTAAACCTGCTCTGGGCGTTCTAAAACCATATCTATCCACCATTGCTCTATAAACATTGCAAAAATAAGTATTACAAGAATGTTCAATAGCTTCAGCTAAGTTACTTGAATAACGGTTGCAGTGGCATTTCAGCACACGATTGCCATAGTGATACCCTCCTCCGCAATTCATAGCATTGTTTTTAGACCAAACACCCATTTGCATAGCAATCAATGCCATCATAGGCTTGAAAACAGAGCCAGGTGGGTATTTAGCAGAGACCGCTCTATTGAAAAGCGGGCGCATAGTGTCAGTGACAAGCGCATTAAGAACTGCATTGCGTTGTTTGCCCATTGTGAGCATTTGAGGGTCAAAAGTAGGAGACGTCACCATCGCTAATATTTCTCCCGTTTTAGGTTCAATAGCGATAATAGCGCCTTTTTTATTCATCATCATATACTCCCCTAAAGCCTGCAGTTTGAGGTCTATCGTAGAGAGTAAATCTTTTCCCTGTACAGCAGCCGTATCTAATTTTCCTTCTTTATAAGGTTCTACAAGCCTGCCCAGGTTGTCTTTCATGATGAAATTCACCCCTTTCTTACCCCTCAGTATGCCTTCATAATACCTTTCTAACCCAGTTGTACCAATATAGTCACTTGACTCATAAATATCAACAGAGTCTTTTATTTGTTTCAAATTTACTTCATTTTGATAGCCCAATATGTGCCCTCCATTGTGTTGCGGATAGCCCCTTACGTTGCGCTCTTGTATGAAAAACCCGGGAAACTCATGCATCAATTCTTGAAAACGGGCATACGTTTCAGGCGTAATCATGGTCAAAAAAGGATAAGGGATATTTTGAGAAAACTGCTTGTTTTTCCAATCTTTTTCCAAATTGGTCTTGAAAATAGCTGTATCAATACCTAAAAGCATACAAAATCGCTGTACATCCATTTTAGTATTGATTTGCTTGTAAGTGACCATCAAATCATATTGAGCATTGTTATAGACCATCAAGGCGCTGTTGCGATCGTAGACTACCCCCCGGGAGGGGTATTTTACGCTGCGTTGAACGGTAATAGCAGATGCTTTTATTTGATAGGATTGGTCTATCAATTGCAGTTGGGCTGCTCGAAATAGTAAAACCAGCGTTATCAAGGCGATAACACCCATAATGACAAATTGCCTTTGTTGATTAAAATCTTTGACTGCCATTTTATGAAGTATGAGGTATTTTATGAAGTATTAGGTATGAAATATGATAAAAAAATCGAGGTCAAAATATAATACTTCATACCTCATATTTCATACCTCAATCAGCGGGGTCAAATAAAAAACTGTAAATCATAACAAATATAAGTGAAATTATATAACTTGGTAACGTGTACATCAAAATTTTACCAATATACAACAAGGTGAAAATTTCGACACAGAAAAAATAAAAAACATGCAAAAACATAAATATTGAAGCATATCTCAAAAACCACGGAAAACCCATCCGTCTTCGTGTTGGGCTTGTGCCTTGTTTATAGCCCCCTTGTGGTTCAAGCATTTGCAATAAAAAAGACCTAACAAAAACGATGAAAACGCTTGTCGCAGTATGTTTGCCCATCGTATCGCCAAAAACGTCTATACAATAACCATAAAAAAATCCAATTATCAACATTATCCATGTGGGCAAAGTGATTGGCAGAAACATCAGAAAAATAGGATAAATAAAAATAGTGATATAGTTAAAGCTCTTGCCTCCGAGGTTGATATGATTCAACACCAGCACTTGAAAGACCATCAAAATGACAGCCCGTACTAAGTTTCTTAATAGAAGAGTATTACCCATTAACGATGCTCTGTGAAATTTTTTATTTTGTTAAAATTGGTTCTTTATTCAATGTTTTCAATTCTTCTATAAATTTATTTTCAATAACATACACATATCTAATGTTCGATAAATCATTATACAATTCGACATCTATCGTGTAAAAATTGCTACCATTTTCAACTCTGAAATCCGTAATGCGTCCTATTCTTAATTCTCCGGGAAAAATTTCTGAAAAGCCGCTTGTAATTATTGTATCTCCTTTTACGACTTCTGCATGTTTTGGAATACTTTCTAAAGTCATAAATCGAGGATTATTGCTTCGCCACACAAGAGGTCCAAAAAAACGATTCCGCCTCACCATAGCCGATATACTGGCTCTTTTATTAAGCATAGACATAACCTGCGAAAAATGAGGCGTGGCATTTGTTACTATGCCTACGACCCCATCTGGGCTGATAACACCCATACCTTGTTTGATACCATGATTAGTGCCTCTATTGATTGTTAGGTAATTGTCCTGTCTGGCAATAGAGTTTTTCACAACCTCTGCAGCTATATAAGTAAATTGTTGTAAAACATCTTTTTTCTGAGAAGTATCTGGACGTATAGTGGAAGTGTCAAGAGGAAAGCGAACAATACCCCTTTGCTGGATAGTGACATATTTAGATGATTCCAATTGCGTTCTTAATTCTGCATTTTCTTTCGCAAGATTATCTGCTAACTCTTGAATAGAAAAATATTTTCGTACCGTACTAAAATTTTCATAAAAAAAACCTGTTATCAAATTTGCAGAACTTTGGTAAATCTCATTCTGCTTTTTGTTGTACTGGGTTACCAAATACAACGCAAAGATTTCCAAAATGGCAAACAGAAAAAAATTACCGTATCGAAGGAGAAAATTCATGTCTCTAATTATATTCGGTGTGAAACTTATTGGCTGAAAGGTAGTGTTTTTCTTTCATATAAAATAAATTTCATGCTATTTGGCTGAATTAAAACAGCCATAAGAACATAAAAATCTTATGGCTGAAAACTAACATACTATGAGTAATAATTTTTATATCAATGGAAAACATGAGTAATAGGTAATGAGTAATAGTTAATACCTGATATTACTCATTACCCATGTTTATACTCTTTTTCTATCTATCAAGAAAGTATATTTATGCGTATTTTTAAGTGCAATGCCTGTTCCACGCACAACGGCGCGCAAAGGGTCATTCGCTACATGAACAGGTAGTTTTGTTTTTGCTGCAATACGTTTATCAAGACCCCTCAGTAAAGCACCACCGCCCGTAAGATATAAGCCTGTTTTGTAAATATCAGCTGCCAACTCTGGGGGTGTGGTTTCAAGCGCTCTCAAAACGGCATCTTCTATTTTTGAAATGCTCTTATCAATAGCATGAGCCACTTCACTGTACCCAACTGTTATTTGCTTCGGAATACCCGTCATCAAATCTCGACCATTGACAGCGAAATCTTCTGGTGGAAATTCTAATTCCGTAAGAGCTGACCCAACATGAATTTTTATTTGTTCGGCTGTTCGTTCACCAATAAGGATATTGTGTTGGCGTTTCATATAATTGACGATATCGTTTGTCAATTCATCACCAGCTATACGGATAGATTGGTCGCAAACAATACCTGATAATGCAATAACGGCAATTTCAGTTGTCCCTCCCCCTATATCAATAATCATATTACCAATAGGT
>JAYUQN010001031.1:0-6637 GCA_043756725.1 Saprospiraceae bacterium | reverse complement strand
GCATCATCGTCCAATTGCCGACCTTCTACAAAGATAGAAATATCTGCCATTAATTCTTTGATTTGTAAGCCTGTTATGTACTCTGCAAGGTTTTCAGCGTGCGTACCAATATCGCCCAATGAACCGCCAATCCCCGATTTTGTCGGGTCAACACGCCAAGAGGCTTGTTTGGATTGTTCGTCTTCTCGCTTGGTGGAAAGCCAACCTTGTGGATATTCGACCACCACTTTGCGGATTTTACCAATATCCCCATTGTGTACCATCGCTTTGGCTTGTTTCACCATCGGGTAGCCCGTGTAATTGTGCGTGAGGGCGAATAACATTCCTGTTTTTTCAACCACTTTTTCCAATTTCAAGGCTTCGTCTAAGCTGAAACTGAGGGGTTTGTCGCAAATCACATGAAAGCCATTTTCCATCGCCATTTTAGCGGGTGCAAAATGCACGTGATTGGGTGTTACAATGCTCACCATGTCCATCCGTTTATTGGCGGGAAGGCGTTTTTCAGCCTTTATCATGGTGGTAAAATCGGGATAAATCCGTTTTGGGTCTAAAAAGAGTGCTTCACCAGAGCGTTTTGAGCGTTCTGGGTCACTTGAAAATGCACCGCAGACAAGGTCAATCTGCCCGTCTAAAGCGGCTGCCATGCGGTGAACGCCGCCAATAAATGCGCCTTCACCACCGCCTACCATGCCCATTCTTATCTTTCTTGACATAAACTATAATTTTATTTTTATTATACTTTTAAAACATATACAACAAACCCTATACTACTTTTAAAACACTTTTCTATCTTTGAGCAAAAATTTTGCTGTGAAAGAACTCATAAAACTCGCCCGATTAAGGCTTAAAGATGAAATTGCTATTGTAAAACGAGATTTCTCTGATGTTTTAACTGAATTGTCAGTTGAAGAAAAAGCTGTTATTTATTGGTATTCCAGTAATGGTTATCTAGGTGTAAATGAAATGCTGCGAGAAAGTAAGGGTAAAAAAAATGCCTCAACTTGGCGTGTTACTTGAAATTGCATTATCAAAATTGCAGTCTTATAACTTCTTTGTCTTTCGTGGTATTAGATATACAAACTCAAGAATCGAAAAATACAAGCAAGCGTTGGAGCATGAAACACCCATTATAGAATATGCTTTTACTTCCACTTCTACACGTTTAGAAACCGCTTATCAATTTGGTCAAATTATTTTAATCATAGCTCCAAAAAATGGGAAATCTATCGAAAATATCTCTAAATTTGTAATTGAAAGAGAAGTTTTATTTACAAAAAGTTGCCAATTTATGGTTTTAGACATAAAACAAGAAAATAACTATTATCACATTACGTTACAAGAAATATAACATGACACCTATTTTATTAAATATTGCTCACTTCAAACAACCTGAAATAGAATACATAGCTTCTATTTTGTTTAACACTATGTCTGTCAATCAAACTGATAGCCGTGATGTTTTATTGGAAAAATATAAAGCACTCGAATCCTTTAGGTCTTTCCTTACGGAACATATCCATTTCGACATGCTTCCCGATAAAAAATCTAAATTGCAATATGCTGAATTTGCGACTAAGTTAAATCAACAAATTGAGGAATTAGAACTCTTATCGGGTCTTATTACTCAAGAAGAATTAGACGTTATTGCTAAAAGGTTTGCTAAAAAATGGGAATTTCCCGTTGGTATCTACGATGAATGATACCCCCTTTTTCATAAAAATACTGTCCAAAGGACTCCTTTCGGAGAGGGGTATCATCCTAACCCCATTTTATACTTTTACCCACTTCTGTTTTTTATGACTTTCTAAAATACGCTCACAAATCAACAACTCTCTAAGCCCATCGGCAAAAGTCGGAAACATCGGCTTTTCTGGTTGTTTGCCTTGCTCAATCGCTGCATATACTTCTTTAAACATTTGCTTCGATGTATCTGGAAAACCTTCGTTGTGTCCACCCGGAAAACTCATAATGGCACTTGCTTCGGGATATGCCAAAGACGGGTCACGCATAAGCGACTGATTGTAACCATCTCTATTGCCAATCCACAATTCGTTGGGGGCTTCGGAGTTGAAAGCAAAGGTTTTTTTACTGCCTGAAATTTCTAATTTCAACTGGTTTTTACGCCCTGCCGATACTTGCGACACCGTGATTGACCCCCGATTGCCATTGTCAAAGCGGAGTAAAACATTGGCGTGGTCTTCCGTTGTAATTGGCACATCGGCATAATCTTCGGGTTTCAGCATTTTACCCGAATAGGTTTCAACCGCTTTCAAAGGTTTTTTACGGGTTTTATGGATGGTGTTAAAATCTGCCATTACTTCCACCGTTTTCAAACCAGTTATATACTCCAATACGTCCATCAAGTGTGAACCGATGTCTGCAATCGCTCTTGAATCACCCGATTTATCGGGTTCTAAACGCCAGTTGTAATCGGTTTCATAAAACAACCAATCTTGCAGATACGAACCGAGTATGGAATACACATCGCCCAAATCTCCCTTTTCCCGCATCGTTTTCATTTGACGCACCAATGGATAATAGCGCAAATTGAAATGCACGGCATTCACTAAACCCGATTTTTCAGCCAAAGCAACCAATTCTTTTGCCTCTTTCAAGTCTTTCGCCAAAGGTTTTTCACACACCACATGCTTACCCGCTTTCAAAGCCGCCTTTGATTGTGAAAAATGTAAAAAATTGGGTGTACAGATATGCACCGATTGAATATCTTTTTGCTTCAATAGGTTTTCAAAAGTATAGGCTCTTGGAATACCCAATTGCTTGGCTTTGCTTTCAGCCAATTCCTGCGTGACTTCGCACAAAGCCACAACTTCTACATTCGGCAAACGGCGCAATGCCTCGATATGGGCAGGTCCAATAAATCCCGTGCCGACTACGCCTACTTTGATTTTGCTCATAATTAATGATGGTGTATTGTTTTAATTAATTGATTTTAAATTATTTGTAAAAAAAATATGTTTTTGCCCATTAGATTTTTCAAAAAACTATCAATTATCTTTGCGTAAATAATAATCGAATCTTTAAAAAAAATTATCCAACTAAAGCATACTTTGATGAATGAGCTACAAAAATATGTTCGTGAGCGACTAAAAGATGAACTTAAAATAATCCAACAAGGTTATACTTCTGTTTTACATGAGCTTAATCCAGAAGAAAAAGCCTTAATTTATTGGTACTCCGAAGGTGGCTACATAGGAGTCAATGAATTATTACGAGACAGTAAAGGTAAAAAAAATACGAAATTAGGCGAATATCTTGATATTGCCCTCTCAAAACTTCCCAATTTTAGAGGTATTACCTTTAGAGGAACGTATTTGACAAATTATGAAATCAGTAAATACCAACAAGCTCTTGATGTTAAAGCCATAATTACAGAACATTCATTCACTTCAACGAGTCGTGTAAAAAATCAAGCGGATCAATATCGGAAAACGGCAATGTTTGAAATTTTCAGTAAAAAAGGAAAACTTATCGAAAAAGGTTCTAAATTTGTAAAAGAACAAGAAATTTTATTCCGAAAGGATTCTCAATTTCACGTTTTAGGTATCGAAAAGCACGATTCATACGTTTATATAACTTTAAGAGAAATTTAAATTCATGGCAATATTAACAGAAAATATTAAAAATGTCACACGCATTGAACAACATGATATAAACACTATATCACAGTGGCTATCTGATGCTGTCAAAATTTCAAATAACGACAATGAACAGAGTATTGAGCTTAAAATAGAACTTTTACAGTTCCTTCTTGATTATTTACCTCAAGTTATTGACATAGATTCTCTTACTTCTGACAAAAAACAATTAGCTTTTATAAAACTCTTATCTAAATTAACCGATGTCAAAGAAGAATTAGAATTGCTTATTGGTAAAATAACGTTGGAAGAACTTGAAACTATTGGTAAAAATTTTGCTAAAAAAACGCAATATCCTGTTGGCGATTTAGAAGCCATTTAAATAATGACCCTTACATCTGAAAATATCAAAGAATACAATGTCATAGAACAAGAAGAGACTCAAATGCTATCGTCTTTATTGTTCCACAATATATCTCTTGTTCCAACAGATGACGAGTACAGTATTGCCCATAAAATTGATGTTTTAACTTCCTTAAAAGATTATCTTTTAAAAAACATTGACATAGATAGCCTTTCATCTAATGTCCAAGAATTAAATTATATTCGTATTTTATCTAAAATTACTGTTCAAATTGAAAGATTTGAAATTATTATAGGCAGAAAAGATATTGAATCCCTTAAACGGGCTGCAAAACGGTTTGCAAAAAGACAGCAATATTAAAGTCTTTTAATTACTGAAAAGTAGCAATTTTACTTTAAAATACTGTCCAAAGGACTCCTTTCGGAGAGGGGGTATCCCCTACTCTATTCCCCAACCTTTTCATACAATTTCACCGCTAAATTCCTAATCAAATCCGTTTTTACCAACTGTTTTCGCCACAACTCGGGTATTCCTTCCTCTTTGTAAAGTACCCCAGCCAAACCACCTGCCACTGCGCCCGTTGTATCTGTGTCACTGCCCAAATTAACAGCTTTTAAGACGGTTTCAGCATACGTTTCAGACGTTAAAAGACACCAAATACTGGCTTCTAAGGTGTGTAAAACATAGCCCGATGACCTTATTTCATCTTCTTTGCGAATTGAAATATCTTCTTTTAAAAGGCGGCTCAATTTAGCAATTTCTGTGGTTTTTATGTTTTTATCGTGTAAAAAAAGAGAAATTTCTGTTTGTAAATCTTTGTAAATCAAGAATTTGTCTTTGTTTTCTAAAAGTTTCAAGACAAATTCGATGTAGTAAAAACAGCAAATCACGGAGCGTATGTGCCTGTGCGTGATGCTTGATATGTTTTTCACTATTTCAAACCGTTCATCGAGGCTGTGGTTTTTCAAGAAGAAGGCTAAGGGTAAAATCCGCATCAAAGAGCCGTTGCCGTTTGAATCTTCATCTGCACCACCACATTCCAAAGGGTTTATACCATCTAATATCCGTGTAATAGCATAACTTGTCGTAATACCGATATCGAAAACATTATTGTGCGGTGTCCAATAGGCTTTTGTTTTCCATAAAACAAAGCGGTGTCCGATGTCTTGGTAATCGAATCCTTGTTTTTCAACCAAACTTTCAGCCAAGCACACTGCCAAAGAAGTATCATCCGACCAAGTGCCTTGCGGTTGATAATGTGCGCCATAAGCCCGCATATCCACAACGGGATTGGTTTTTAAGGTGCTTCTTGAATAAAACTCGACAGGCACGCCCAAAGCATCACCTACCGCCAAACCTAATATGCCGCCTGTTATTTGGTTTAAAATCATATCTCATGTAGTTGCGAATTTATTCGCAACGGGTTTTAATTATTTTATATTGCGAATAAATTCGCAACTATTGTGGACTGCAAAACTGACGAACTGCAAAACTGCAATTTTTTAAATTCAGTTGTCAAGGATTCCTTGACAACTGAATTTAATTGTGGCGAATTCGCCATAATTAAATTAATCTTACCCCCTCAGTATTTTAGTTATTTTCAAGACTGCAAAACTGATAAACTGCAAAACGCTATTTTTAATCCCCACTTTTCAAATCATTCAAAGTCTCTTTTTCTTTCAAATGCTTAAAATTTTGTTTTGAAACAAC
The DNA here is from genome assembly GCA_043756725.1 of Saprospiraceae bacterium. GTDB lineage: Bacteria > Bacteroidota > Bacteroidia > Chitinophagales > Saprospiraceae > JAAFJT01. The sequence goes on along the minus strand of JAYUQN010001031.1, from coordinate 967 downwards.
TGTTTTGCCTGATGTTTTTTCAAAATTTTTCCTCGCACTACCCGCTGATTTTCCACCTAATTGTGCTGCATCATGGTTGTCAGGAAAACCTTTGGCATCTCTATCAACAGCTATTTGACGGGTTGCTTCTTCGCCTAACATGGTAAAAATGAGTTCCAAATTGGTCATGTGGTCACGCAAAGGTTCACGCTCTATGCCTTTATGTTTTTTATATTCCGAAGGCGTCAAGCCAAAAGTCGCTTTTGAAATTTCAGCCGTTAAAATCGAATATTCCGTATTATCTTGAACGCCACGGGCTTTCCATTCGTCCGTGAGTTGTCGTCTAATGTCTATACTTTTTAAGCGGGTTTCAATCCATTCATCGGAATAGCCTTTGGCTTTATACGTTTCACGAATGCGGTGGATGCCGATTTCTGGGTCTTCAATTTCTTGGATACGTTCATACCCTACTTGCGAAAGCCATTGTTTAAAGGGCTCGGCTTTAGGCGAAGGGATGGATTGAATCAACCGGAAAAGAGTGGCAGTGTTAGCACAATCAGTTGCCCTATCCTTTCCATCATTTGCAGGCAATTTCAACTGTACGATTTTTTCGTACAGTTCATTGAACCCTTCTTTTTCAAGTTTCCTTTTTAAATCACTCCAATAACGACGTGGAATACTCGCATCCGTTAGAATTTGAATAACATCCGTTATCGAAAAGTACCATTCAGAATTATGGTAAATACGTCTCACGTTTTTCTCTTGAAAAACCACTATTTTATTTTCAGTCATTTTCAAAATTTTAGTTGAGTAAGCACCCCCTCAGTATTTTTTAAAATGCTGCTGTTTTTTCAACCTTTAAAATCATTTATGTGAAGTGGGGTACAAGTTTTACCCTACTTGACTTTTTGACCGTACGATTTTTTCGTACAGTTAAAAGGTCAAAGGGAGGGGACAATTTATCCCCCTCCTTTGCGAATATACTGTT
>JAYUQN010001030.1:0-2532 GCA_043756725.1 Saprospiraceae bacterium | reverse complement strand
GCAACTCAATAGCTAAAGGAATATGAGGTGGGAATTTTTTTAAATACATTTCAAGTACCCCCAAATCGTCATATTTAAAATGCGGCGGCAATTGCATGAAACAAACGCCCAATTTTTCACCTAAACCTTGTATTGCCTCGCAAAATTGAAGCGTCAAACCTGTGCCATAACCTAAATTTTTAGCATGGCTAACGGTTTGCAACATCTTGGGCGCAAATCGAAAATCATCGGGCGTTTGTTTATACCATTTTTCAACATCTATTACTGAGGGGGTGCGATAATGTGTTGTATTCATTTCAATGGTATTAAATTGACGGCTGTAATGATACAGATAGTCATTTGGTTTTGTCCCTTTGGGATAAACCCGCCCCACCCACTCTTTCATGCTCCAACCTGTGCAACCGATATACACGTTTGGCAATTTTTCACTTTTGGACGACCCCCTCTCCATAGGAGTCCCTTTGGACAGTAAAATAGCTGTTTCAAAAGGGTCAGGCGGCAAAGAAAAATCTAAATTTTCAATGTTAGGTAATTTACCAAATTCCATGTGCTTGTATTATTCAATGATTTGAGTATTTTTGCGATATGTAACACTTACAAGTTACGGCTGTTAGGGGAAAGTGCTTGCACTATTCAATGATTTGATTATTTTTGCGGACGAAATAAGGATAAAACTTCAAGATTTAAACTAAAGTTTTCGATAAAGCTGAAAAGTTTTTGGGAAAACAGGACATTGTAAAGCCAAAATCACAATATGGGTTGGTTCAAAAGGTTACAAGAAGGGATAAAAACGGCAACTGCCAATAAAAAAGAAGCACCAGAGGGAATTTGGTATAAATGCCCAAAGTGCAGTGAAACGTCCACGATGAAGGAGTTTCGAGATAATTTTTACAAATGTCCGAAATGTGATACGCATACCCGTATAGGTTCGAGAGAATATTTCAAACTTATTTTTGACGCTGAATCGAGTGAATTGCTATTTGAAGAAGTTATATCAACAGATTTACTGAAATTTGTGGACACCAAAACATATCCTGACCGTTTGGTAGAGGCGCATCGTAAAACAGAATTGACGGATGCTATTGGGGTGGCAGCGGGGCATGTGCATGGCAGACCCCTTGTTGTAGCGTGTATGGATTTCACTTTCATAGGCGGCTCAATGGGTTCGGTTGTGGGAGAACGCATTGCCAGAGCCATTGACCATAGCCGTAATATAAAAGCACCTTTGTTGATTATCACCAAATCTGGGGGTGCACGGATGATGGAATCCGCTTTTTCACTCATGCAAATGGCTAAAACCTCAGCAAAACTAACGCAATTAGCAAAAGCCAAATTACCCTATTTTTCATTGATGACAGACCCTACCACAGGCGGCGTAACTGCCAGTTTTGCCATGTTAGGCGATATAAATATGGCTGAACCGGGCGCGCTGATTGGCTTTGCAGGTCCGCGGGTTATTCGTGAAACGATAAAACGAGATTTGCCCGAGGGCTTCCAATCGGCAGAGTTTTTAATGGATAAAGGCTTTATTGATTTTATCGTCAATCGGAAGGATTTGAAAGATACTTTGTCGGATTTGCTGAGGTTTTTTGAGGCAAAAAATTAACTTTTTAACTTGAATTAGGATTTATAAGATTTTAAGGATTTAATAGGATTTTAGATGTTGATACACGGTTTTGATGAAAGCACTGTCCAAATCGTGTGTCAACATCTAAAATCCTATTAAATCCTTAAAATCTTATAAATCCTAATTCAAGTTAAAAAACGCTAATTCAAGTTATCAATACTTTATTCCCACTTTTTTATAAATAAACGACAAAAGCCAAGCGGGACCCACCATCAAAAACTGCAAATCTTCTAAAAAAGACGGTTTTTTTCCTTCTATTTTATGCCCAATGAACTGCCCAATCCAAGCCACAATAAAGATGGCTAAGGCAACATAAGCCAAAAGCGAAGCATCTTTTTCAACGGCATTATAAATCGCATCTACACCCAATATCATAGCCCCGCAAACAACGAGCATCCCTACCATCATCGGTATCGAAAGGCGTATATAATAGAGGAGTGAAACGGCATATAAAACAAATGCCCAATTGGTGAAAAGCCCACGCTCCAGCGGAAATGGGATAGCATATAAAATAGCAAACAAACTGAAAACGATGCTTGGAACGCAGACCCAGTGAATGAGTTTGTTCGTAGCGTTTTTGTGGCTTTCGCCATATTTGTCCAATAGCCAATCCATAGTGACCATGATAGTTAAAATTTTACTTGTGAAAAAATTTGGTTAGCGTGACGAAATTATAAAAACATTTGTATTTATTAAATTTTTTCAGATTAAAATTTTAAATCTATGACAATTTTTTCTGCATTTTAAAATGTCCGATGCCCACTTCCTCAAACGGCTTTCCCACTTTTTCATAATGCAATTTTTCATAAAAAGGTATAGCGGTATCATGGGCATTGAGTTCAATGAAATGATACCCATAAGCTCTTGCAAAAACCTCGCTGGCATTCACCAATTCTGCTCCAACG
>JAYUQN010001029.1:0-2537 GCA_043756725.1 Saprospiraceae bacterium | reverse complement strand
GAATTTTGCTTCGCAATTCCAAATGCAAAGGATGCCCCAACATGCCCCGTATAGTTGTTACGCCATTAGCCGCAAAAAGTAATAAAACCTCTTTCATCGGTTCTATATCATTTATAGGCGGTACGTGAGCGTGCATTTCAGCCAAACCCGGCATAAGAAATTTGCCTTTGGCATTAATAACGAGTGCGTTTTTATCATAAACGACTTTGCGCCCCATAGCGGTAATCAAACCGTTTTTCACAACCACCGTTTGGTTTTTTAACATCCCCTCAGTATCCATGGGGATAACAGTAACATTTGTGAAAACGATTTCCTGTTGGCGGGAATCAATGGGTGCTTGGGCTTTACCCAAGAGCGTAAATGCTAAAAAGCAGAAGATATATTGAATTTTCATAGTGGTTAAAATTTTTTATTGATTATGCGGATAATGGGTTTCAAAGCTATATCAAAAAGGATAAAATGTCAAATTATAAACAGCTTTTCGTCTCTCAACCTATTCCTTAGACGGCGGTGTTTGTTTTCTCAAATCGAATACCTACATTTGCTCAAATTAAAAAATCATACAATCATGTCAATTTCAAGAAGAAAGTTCATACAAAATAGTGCGGTAGCAGCAGGCAGCTTCTTCATCGTACCCCGCCATGTCTTAGGCAGAGGCTTTGTTGCGCCCAGTGATAAACTAAATATTGCAGGTGTAGGCATCACGGGCAAAGGTAATTCCGATATTATGAATTCGTTCAACAATGAAGCGAATAATATAGGTGCACTATGCGATGTGGATTGGAAACGTGGACAGCAAATGTTCAACAAGTTTCCAAAAGCCGCAAAATATAAGGATTGGCGTGAAATGCTCGATAAAGAAAAAGGCATTGATGCAATAACCATTTCAACACCCGACCACAACCACGCCGTTATCGGTATGGCAGCCATGCAATTGGGCAAGCACGTTTATATCCAAAAGCCTTTAGCACACAATATTTATGAAACCCGTATGCTTACAGAAGCGGCGCGTAAAAACAAGGTCGTGTCTCAAATGGGCAATCAAGGCGCATCAGGACCGGGCGTGAAACGCATGGCTGAATGGTTTGACAAAGGGCTAATTGGCAAAGTGCATACCGTTCATGTGTGGACAAACCGCCCCGTCTGGCCTCAAGGCATCCCAGTACCCACAGGCAAATTTGACGTACCAGCAGATATGGATTGGGATGTTTGGCTCGGACCTGCCTCAAAAATTGACTACAATCCCGCTTATCATCCCTTCAAATGGCGTGGTTGGTGGAATTTTGGCACAGGCGCATTAGGCGATATGGGTTGCCATTTGATTGACCCGCCCTATCGTGTGTTGGGCTTAGGCTATCCTTTGGAGGTAGAAGCCAGCGTAGGTTCCGTGTTTTTAAAAGAATGGACATCTGAGCATCTGTCAGATGGTTGCCCCCCTTCTTCGGCTGTGCAGTTGAAATTTGCACCGACTAAAAAAAACAAATCAGAAGTCATAATGACATGGAATGATGGCGGCATTCGCCCTTTTCATCCCCAATTGATACCTGCCAACGACCCTTTGGGCGAGCCAGATGGCGCAAATGGCGTGATTATGATAGGCACTAAAGGCATTATGACGTGCGGTACGTACGGCATTTTACCTAAAATATATAAGAAGAATGGTGAAAAAATGGAAATGTCTAAAGAGGACTTAAATCCTAAAAATGCTTTGCCCGAGCATGGACATCAAGCGGCTTGGACAGAAGCCTGCAAAGCAGGTTTTGCAAGCGACAAACACAAGGCTTTAACTTCCTCTTTCGATTATGCGGGACCTATGACAGAAACCGTTTTGATGGGCAATTTAGCCATTCGCAGTTATGGCTTGCAAACACCTCGGCTCAATGATAAAGGTGTAGCCGCAGGTTTTAACTACAATGGTCGTAAAAAATTGATTTGGGATGGCGTGAATATGAAAATTACGAATTTTGAGGATGCCAATCAGTTTGTTAGTCGTCCTTATCGGGAGGGGTGGAAATTGGTGTAATTTTAACTTGAATTAGGATGCTAAAGATAGGCTGTACAAACGTTACCTTTTTCTTCCCCCCATTTTTGATATAAATATAGCCTTCATGAACAATGGCTTTTTGTCAAAAAAACAGCTTTTAGGCGTTAAATAAAACAGTTTTAAATTAGCCATAATTGACTCTAATTACGTGTTGACGACACCCACGAATTGACGGATTTTACTAATTAAACGAATTTAGATGTTGACAGTTATTAGATGTTGACTGTTGAATTTGTCAACACGTAAATTCGTTTAATTAGTAAAATCCGTCAATTTGTGGGTGTCGTCAACACGTAATTTTTTCACCATCGTCATAATCGTCGCCACCGCCACCGTTTCACCCGTATTGTCATACACATCCACAAACCATTTAACGATGCCTTTGGGGATGTCCTCAGCCGTTTTTTGTTCGGTATCAATTTTTTCTTTCATCGTCAAACGCACCCCAATCGTTGTGCCGACATACACAGGTTTAATAAAACGGCATTCTTCG
>JAYUQN010001028.1:0-2538 GCA_043756725.1 Saprospiraceae bacterium | reverse complement strand
TTCTATGGAATAAACATCTTCGGATTTGATGTTATAAAAATCCAAAGCAGATTCACTCCGAACACCATCAATATAGTAAATAATTGAATTGTTGCCTTGTGTCGCTACGACTGTGATTTGGGGCTTTTTTTCAACTTTTTCTGTGCTTTGAGCTAAAATAGGTGTAAAAAGGACAGCAAAAAGAAAGGATAGGAGGTACATTTTAGTCATGGTTTGTAAGTTTAATAAATGAATAAGTTAGTTAATTATATAAATTTTAACAAATGTAACATTCCTTTTGAGGCTAATCAAAAGGTTTACCTTGTTATTTTTCAAAATATCCTTTTTGGTGGATATTTTGAATTGTTAAAATATATAATATAATTAGGCTTCACTTTCCTCCAAAAACCACCTCACCGCCCAAAACCGTCTTCAAAACCTTCGTCTCTAATAACTTTTCACCCGCAACTGTCATAATATCCTGACTCAAAATGATAAAATCAGCAAACTTGCCGACTTCAATACTGCCTTTTTCACCCTCTTCAAAATTCCCTTTGGCTGCCCAAATTGTCATACCCCGTAACGTTTCTTCTCGGCTTAAAGCATTCTCCATAAGATAGCCACCTTCGGGAAAACCTTTGGCATCTTTCCGCACAACGGCAGCATAAAAGGTATTCATGGGATTGATATCTTCAACAGGAAAGTCTGTGCCAAGCGGTATCCAACCATTTTGATTGTGGAGTTGTTTGAAGGCATACGCGCCTTTTTCACGCTCTGTGCCTAACCTTGCACCTGCCCAATACATATCAGACGTGGCGTGGGTCGGTTGCACTGAGGGGGTAATATTGAAACGTCCGAAACGCTCAAAATCTGCTTGATTAATGACTTGGGCGTGTTCAATGCGCCAACGCTTATCGTTTTTACCACCTAAAATATCACCATAAATACGGAGGATTTCACGGTTGGCAGAGTCACCAATAGCATGAGTGCAGGCTTGAAAGCCTTTGGCATTAATTTCACGCATCGTTTTTTCATAATAAGCGGCATTTTTCAACATAAAACCTGTATGCTTCGGGCGGTCATTATAAGGGTGCAACAAACACGCGCCTCTTGAACCCAATGCGCCATCCGCATACAATTTAAAGCTCCGAACATTCAGCCTATCTGTCTTTATTTTACCCCGTTTGAAAAGGTAGTCATAATTCAATGAATCATCGGATAGCATGACGTAAAGGCGCATTTTCAATTCATTTGCCTTATTCATTTTATCTATAAAATCCACAGCCTGAAAGTTCAAACCGCAATCCACTATTGTTGTCAAACCTACGGCAAAGCAATTGGTTTGAGCATCGAGCAATAAACGCTTTGTCTTCGTTTCATCGGCTTCGGGTATTTTGATACTTACTAAATCGGTTGCATTATCTACTAAAATGCCCGTTAAAACACCATTTTTAGTTTCAATTTCACCACCCGCCAATGTCTGATTGGGCTTTAATCCTGCCAATTTTATAGCCGCTTCATTGACAATAGCCGCATGACCATCTACCCTTGTTAAAAAAACGGGGCGATTGGGGAACAATTCATCCAAACGTTTTTTAGTAGGATATTCCTTTATTGTCCAATCGTTTTGGTCCCAACCGCGACCAATTAACCAGTCTTGTGTCGTCGTTTTACCCCCCTCAGTATTTTGAGTATTTTTACTTGAAAAAACGACCAATTTATCTAAAATCTCCTCCCAACTTTTAGTCCCTACTAAATTAGCTGTTTGCAAAGTTGCGCCATAGTTATAAAAATGGGCATGAGCATCAATAAACCCGGGGTATATGGGTTTGCCTTCTGCATCTAATTTATTTTGCGTGTCATATTGAGCCACAATATCAGCCGTTTTACCAACAGCTACTACCCTACCCGCTTTAACGGCAAAGGCTTCGGCTGTACTAAATTGAGCATCAACGGTATAGACTTTGGCGTTAAAAACGATTAAATCGGCTTGTTTTTTTGTTTTACAAGCAAACAAGGTGAGTGAAAAACAGAATAGAAGGATTGAATTTAGGCGCATCTTATATGATTTTTTAGTTTTACTTTGGTACTTTAGTTAAGCTGAGATTTAGGGTAAGTTTTTTGAGAGATTTTGATTACGATTTTAATTTTTTGTAAAAAAATCAAAATCGTAATCAAAATCTCTCAAAAAACTTACCCTAAATCTGTTGTCTAATCAACATGAAATTAATAAATAAACGGTATAAACTTTTTCTTATCTTTTGCATAATCATCGTAGGCTTGCCCATAAGTAGCCCGCAGCTTTTTCTCTTCAAATTCTATCCCAACGACGATATAAATGAGGGACATAACCACTGAAAGCATAATCTCTTCCGAAGGAATAATCCAAAACAAACCAACCAATAACAGGGAAATTCCGAAATATAAAGGATGTCGAACAAGTTGATAGACCCCCTCAGTATTCAAGCCTTGTGACTCCTCCCCTGCCGTATCAAAGCCCAAAAAAGCCCGAATATTATAACTTTTAGCGGTTTCTTGTAGGACTAAAAAACCTGCCAT
>JAYUQN010001027.1:0-2538 GCA_043756725.1 Saprospiraceae bacterium | reverse complement strand
ATTCCGAGGAGTGAAATCCATGAAACCCATACCGTGCTTGAAGAAAAACACAAGAACTTTTTATTGGATATTTTTGGCAACAAATTGATACTCTATATTTCCCTTTTATCTTTTATCGCCTACCTCGTTTATCTGTTTATTGACTATACTTTTTTGAGTGAAATCAAGGAACGATTTACATCAGAGCAGGAGTTAGCCACGTTTATTTCCTTGTTTTTTGCGGGCGGGCGGGTTTTGGCGTTTTTCTTCAAAATGATTTTTTCGAGCCGTGTTATTTCAAAATTGGGCTTGTCTAAGTCTTTGATGCTCACGCCAGCTATTACCTTTTTAATCTGTTTGTATATCTTGGCACTTTATGCAATGGGAGCCGATACCCATATTTTCCTCTATGTTTTTGGTTTAATGTTCGTTATTTCCGAAATTTTGAGGTCGGTTATTCAAGAACCTGTGTTTTTTATCTTGTTTCAGCCCTTGTCTATCCATACCCGATTGAAAGGGCATTTGGTAGCGAAAGGGTATATTTTCCCAATTGCGCTCTTGCTTTCAGGCATTTTTCTGAAATTGATATTGACAGATGACAGCCCGCTTTCCATTCCTTTTATTGTGGCGGTTATCATTATTCAATTGGTTTTATGGATGATGGTAATTCCGTTGATAAAGCGGGAGTATTTTAAAGCGGTTTCACGCTCCATACAAAGCGGTTTTTTCACAGGGCAATCCTTATTTTTGGAAGATGGCAATGCGCGCAGTATGCTTTTAGATAAAATTATAACGGGTAAGCCGCTTGAAATTGTTCATGCTTTGGATTTGTTAGAACGGTCAGGTTTTTCAGATTATGAAGCCGTATTAGGCAAAACCCTCAGACATAATACAGACCCACAATTGATAGTTTTCATTTTGGATAATATCCGAAAAAATAAATTCACCCGTTTATTGCCTTTGCTAAAAGAGATTTTACCGACGTTCTCCGTAGGAGTCTCTTTGGAGAAAACAGAAAAACTGAAACAACGGACGCTGAAAACCATTTTCTCTTTAAACCCTGCGGAAGTCAATAACTATAAATCGCTTTTGAATGAACCCACCGATAGCGGAACGGCTGAAATTCTTATTTCTATGATTCGTCGGCAGGGTAAAGAACGAGAAGATGCTTTGATTTTTATGCAAGACAGAATTCATTCCGACCTATCGGAAGAGCGGATGCTGATTGCAAATATCCTTGAAAAAGAGATGGTTGAGCCGCATGGGTTGCTCCTTCTTGAAAAACTGTTAGCAGATACAGATGAAAACATTGTGCTCAAAGCCGTAAAAGTAGCTTGTGGACAAAAGCAATTGAGCTTAATTGATACGGTTATCAAAGCTTATTTTCTCCAAAGGGACTCCTACGGAGAAAAACCACAACATAAAAACGTTTTTATTCAAGCCATTAGCAGTTATGGCGATGATTTTTTCTCCAAAGGGACTCCTACGGAGAAAGACAATGCCGCAACCCCCGACCCCAGAGGGGAGTTACATCATATCTCCCCTCTGGGGTCGGGGGTTGCGGCACATCCCGAATTGATTAACTTTTTTATTGATGTAGCAACCAAAGTGGAAGGCAGCCACGCTTCTCAATTTTTATTGGAAGCCTTTGACAATAAAAACGCGGATGATGGCAAACTTATTCATATTTTTTATGAAAAAAAGTATGTACCCACGCCCGATAGAATCGCTCTTTTCGATGCGCTTTTGGATAAATCTATGGGTGATATTATTAAAAAATATGATTTACTCATGGAATGGACGGCAACTAAAGGCGATGTTAAAATACAATCAGCTATTTTTGAAGAAGTGAAATACCAGTTCAGAGAATGTATCGAGTTGTGCGGCATCCTTTATGGGCATCAATATACCAGACGCATCCTCCAAATATTTGATAAAGAACATGACCATCGGCAAAGCAATGCCTTAGAGTTAATGGAACTTATCGTGCCTAAAAAACATTTTCTACGCTTAGAAAAAATATGGGAAGGCATTTTGACTTTCACTAAAAACAAGACCCAAACAAAAACAATTTCACCGACTCAACAGGTCATTTTGACGGATATATTGACGCATGGACGGGCATATAATTCATGGACAAAAGCCATCGTTTTATATGTTATTTCCAAATCACCCCAATTTTTTTCACCTGCTATTTTAGAGCATAACAGCCTGTCTGTTTTGCATCCTATTGAGGTTGAAACAAGGGATTATTTGTTAAAAATGATAAATGATAAATGATGAATGATGAATTTTACCCCCCTCAGTATTTTGCTCATTTAAGTGAAAATACTGAGGGGGGTAAAATTCATCGTTCCTCATTTATAATTTATCATTTATGCGAATAATGGGTTAAATAGCTCCTTTAGCATACGTTTCGCTTAAAAATTGAAGTAGTTTTGTAAAATTAGTGGGTTTAAATTGTCAAAATCTAAAAACCCGAAGGGTTTGAACGTGAATAACCCTTGATGCAATCAAGGGGTCAAGCGAAGGAACGCTTGTAACAACGCTGAAAGCGTT
>JAYUQN010001026.1:0-2538 GCA_043756725.1 Saprospiraceae bacterium | reverse complement strand
TACAAATAGTGATGAGTTTGGCAAGATTGGGGGGAATAGCGAATTATTTTCCATCAAGCGTTATCAAAGGTATGCTCACGAGTATAGGTATTTTAATTATTGCCAAACAAATTCCTCATGCTTTTGGCTATGATAGAAATGAAAGAGGGGATTTGACCGAACTCTTTCCATTTGGAGATGAAGACTTGAATGAATTGTTTCAACCTTTGCACCATATAGACTTTGGCGTATTTTTCATTTGTATTGTGTCCATTTTGATTATGCTCTTATGGGATAGACCTTTCATAAAAAGCAGAGTCAAATTTATACCCGGGGCTTTGGTAGCTGTACTGGTTTCCGTTATTTTAAATGAAATTTTTAAAGCTACGGGCAGTCAACTATTGGTGGGTCAAGACCATTTAGTACAAATAAAAGCGGCGAGCAGTCCTGCAGAATTTTTAAGTTTTTTCACATTTCCAGATTTTAATGGCTTTTTAAACAGCAAAGTCATTGTGACAGGTTTTATGATTGCCATTATCGCTTCTTTAGAAACGCTATTGAGCATAGAAGCTGTGGATAATATAGACCCTGAACGCCATGTTACTAACACGAATCGGGAACTTTTGGCGCAAGGCGTAGGCAATGCTATGGCTGGGTTAATTGGTGGCTTACCTGTTACAAGTGTGATAGTGCGAAGCAGCGCCAATGTTCATGCGGGAGCAAAATCCAAATTGTCAACCATTACGCACGGTTTGCTTCTTTTGATTTGTATTATTGCTATTCCTACTTTATTGAATAAAATTCCGCTTTCTGCCCTCGCTGCGATTCTGCTTTTAACGGGTTACAAATTGTGTAAAATTTCAGTTTTTAAGCAAATGTTTACCAATGGAAAGTATCAGTATATTCCTTTTATGGTAACAGTAGTGACCATATTGGCAATTGATTTGTTTGGAGCCTATAAACCCCTAAAAGGAGAAGGCTTACTTATTGGTGTTGTTACGGGTTTAGTGGCAGCCATTGGCGCTATTTTACATGGCAATTTAAAAAATTCTTACTTTTTTCATAAGGAGCGATACCATGCAGGCGATACTATCAAAATGCACCTTTCGGAAGAAGTGTCTTTTTTAAACAAAGCCAGTATCCGCGAAACGCTTGACAGTATTCCAGAAAATGCAACAATTCATATTGATGCTTCAACAACACAATATATTGATTTTGATGTTTTAGAATTGATTAAAGAATTTAGAGATATTAAAGCCCCACTTAATAATATTGTTTGTATTTTAATTGGCTTTAAAGAACATTACAATATTGATAATAATTACAATGTGCAATCGGCACATTAATTTAAGCTAAATTACTAACTCTGTAACGGCAAATTATTTGCCTCTACAGAATATCACCTTAATCTTGTTAAAATTAAATTAAAAAATGATGGAAAAGTCATATAAAAAACTATTAGACAATAATAAAAAGTGGGGAGAAGAACAATTAAAAGCGAATCCTGCTTATTTTGAAGAATTAGCCAAAGGTCAAAACCCCGAATATTTGTGGATTGGTTGCAGCGATAGCCGTGTGCCAGCCAATCAAATAACAGGCACCAACCCAGGTGAAATCTTTGTTCATAGAAATATCGCTAACATGGTTGTGCATAGTGATATGAATATGCTTAGCGTTTTGTCTTATGCTGTGGAGGTTTTAAAAGTGAAACACATCATTGTATGCGGACATTATGGTTGTGGGGGTGTTTTAGCCGCTATGGGCAATAAGCAATTTGGCTTAATTGACAATTGGTTAAGGCATATAAAAGATGTTTATCGCTTACACTACGATGAGCTTGATGCCATTGATGATGAAAAGACGAGAGGGAGACGGTTTGTTGAAATAAATGTCATGGAACAAGTGCTTGGTTTGGGTAAAACGTCTATCGTTCAAAATGCTTGGAAAAATGAACAACCACTTCATTTACACGGTTGGGTGTATGATATAAATGATGGTATTATAAAAGATTTAGATGTAACACTAACAGGCGTAAAAGATTTACATACGGTTTATCATTTTGACAATATTATTTAAGTAAAGAAATGATGAATTATTCCAAAGGAATCCCTATGGGATAAATGATGAAGGATGAATTAATAAAGCGTTGTGCCGAAGGCATCCCTTTGGGAAAAATGAATGTTTTACAAATTATAAATTGATACCTTATAGTTTTTACGTTCCTCAGCAATTTCTAATGTAGAATATACACGAGATTTTCGTAGAGACGTTGCAGTGCAACGTCTCGGCATTAATCTATTTTTTCAATTTTTTTTGACCACAACTAAGACGTTGCAGTGCAACGTCTCTACGAAAATCTCGTGTATATTTTACATTAGAAATTGCTGTACGTTCCTAAGGCTTTTACCTAATTGTTTTTTTTTCAATACTTTAATTTAAAAGTTAGAAAATTGAAAATATGAAAGATATAGTTTTTGATACACCACTTGTTTTAATGAATATAATGTTTTCTTAGCAAAAAAAGTGTTCGCCAAAAAACATGTTTAAAAATGAGAAGTG